>CAMBFP010000008.1 GCA_945865745.1 Rhizobium sp. Q54
TGCTAAATTTTTTCTTAGCATTTACGCGTTTAGTCATTGTCTAAATGTGTTGATTTTACTGCTTCCATTGGTCTTTTAGGATGTCTTGTTTGCCCTAAAAAATTCTTCAAAAACATGACGTTTTCAAAAAGGAAAAAAGTGAGAGAGCGACATCCTTAAGATTGAGATTAGGTTGTCAACTCGATGGTTGTGGCTTTCTTTGTGTTTTTCTGGGGGCTTTCCTTCGAGATTGAGATTATTGATTTTAAGGAAAGAGCGCGGATTTATTTAAAACCTTTCTTAAGTCAGATAAAAATCCGTTTAGCGATCGAAGAAAAAATCAGAGATCTTCTGATCGCGCTTAAGAAATAACTACAGTTTAGTTGGTTTGGCATAGTGGCCTAAAATTCTACAGGAGTTTTTGAGATGGAATCCATCAATCTCAGTCACGCCATTTTTGTCACAAACCAAAGTAATATCATTCTTCGATTTTTCAGGTTCTTTGGCGGCGATGGCGACTAGTTTTATTTCAGATTTTTCAACGAAAGGGATTTGTGTAAAAACGCGTAAATGTTCGGGAAGAATTTTCCACCACTCTTCTTTGTGATGCGGCGGTAATGCGAAAATTCCGATCAGAGCTTCTTCATTTTCAAGTGCAGAAATTATATCTTTGGCTTTTTTGAAATTAGTAATTGGCACTTCGGAATTATAATATTCGCGCAGAAGAATTTCTTGCTCTGGATGTTGAGAGGCGATGCGAAGCGGCTGTTCATGCATGTTCGCCGCGGTAATTAATTTGCGCCAAACATCCACAACTAAAGATTTTGGTAAATTTTTGCCGGATTTTTTGAGCAAATCTTTAATCATGTCAGCCTCGCGAGCCGAGCGAATAAAAAATTTTATATCATCTTTTTTCTTCAGTACGCCAACTCTTTTCACCACTTTCATTCTTTGTTTAAATAGAGAAATTAGCTGCTCATCAATTGCATCAATTTCTTTGCGAAGATCTTTTAACATGAAATTTTTAATCGGCGTGAAAGGAGTTTAAAGTTGAGAAAATAGTTTTTTTAGTACAAGAAAAACCACTAAATTTATGCCAGAAGTTGGACAAAATATTGTTAAACATAAAATCAGATACGATCTCGAAATCATTGCTGATTTGATCAAGCCAAAATCAAAAGTTTTAGACATTGGTTGCGGCAATGGTGAGCTTTTGCAATTCCTCGTCAGAGAGAAAAATATCGACGGGCGCGGTTTAGAAATTTCGCAAACACAAGTCAGTAAAGCCTTGATGCGTGGCCTCTCAGTTATCCATGGTAATGCTGAAAACGATTTAGCGATTTATCCAGATCGCAGCTTTAATTACGCAATTTTGAGTCAAACAATTCAAGCGACGCACCGACCAAAAGAAATTCTGCACGAGATGTTGCGCATTGCAGAATTCGCAATTGTTTCACTGCCAAATTTTGCACATTTTAAAAATCGTTTACATCTTTTATGCAAAGGTACGATGCCGGTGAATAAGGCTATTCCCTTTGAATGGTACGAAACTCCGAATATTCATTTTTGTTCAATTCGTGATTTCGAGAAGATTTGCAAAGAGTCAGAATTTCAAATTGAGAAAAAGATTTTCTTAACAGCGCGGCACCGCTTAATAAGCTTCTTCGGACATGAAAAGATCGCCAATCTTTTCGCTGAATATGGTATTTTTTTGATCTCAAAAAAAGAATTTTCTCAGACCCTGCAGGAAAAATTTGCATTTAAGAGGCCCCTAAACCTAGCTTTGTCGGGCTCCCCGCGCCCAGTTTATCCTAAACAAATTCACGAATGAGAAAAAATTTCTTACTAGCGCTGGTATTTTTTACTTCTTGCGCCGGAGACGATTATGATCGACGCAATGTTAGATTTGAAGAGCATGCTAATAGAATAGACGCTCGTTACATTAGGCCTTCTGAGTCAATGCAGGTTGGGGTTCCGAAAAGTAATTTGGAGCAACAAATCGAAAAGCAATATTTTAACACTTATTCAAGTGGTAACTCTGGACCGCTAAAAATTTATGATTCTTACGAAGTTTCCGGCGCTTCTTACTTTCCGCAAAATTACGAAGCATTCGAAGAGGTTGGTATCGCATCTTGGTATGGCATAGATTTTCATGGTAAATACACGGCTAATGGCGAGATCTACGATTCTGCCGCAATGACAGCAGCTCATCCAACCTTACCCTTGCCGTCAATGGTGCGCGTAACCAATTTACGCAATGGTCGCACGGCGATTGTGCGCGTAAATGATCGCGGGCCATTTTCAAAAGAGAGAATAATTGATGTTTCAGAAAAGGCCGCTGACGAGCTGCAATTCAAGAGTCAGGGCACCACAAAAGTTTACATTCAACTGCTGCGCGATGATACTGATGCGATGATGAAGCGGATACAGAATTAGGATTTATTCCTCTCTCTTGAGTTTTATCGAGTCATCCTAGCAAGAATTTAGGCAACTCATTTCCGCAATATTGCCTCGAATCTTCTGTTGTTTATTTCAGTGAAAGCTGGGCTTTGTAACAATGCCCTCGAAGTAATTTATAATTAACCCTAATCACCCAGCCTTCGCGAGGATTGCAGATTAAAAATCACAAAAATTTATTGAGTTGGCACCGTCTTGTAAGGGTTTGAATAAGGTGGCTCTGATTGCTGAAATGGCGCGTAGTAAGGATTAATATTGTAAGGATTTGAAGTTTGTTGTGCCGCTGGAATTGGTTGCGGAATTACCACTCGTCTTTCCATCCCAGCTCTGTAAGCCTCAGGTTTTACGTCTGGCTTGATGTCTGCAATATCCATTAGTAAAGATTTAGTAATCGGAACATTTCTTAACTCGGGATAATGATGATTCAGAAAAACAATCGCGTCGTCGATATTGTCTTCGATTCTCACATCAATTTTCCCGGCTTTGTCATCGCTTATTCCGCCCAGTGCGAATAAATCTCCTGGACCAAAACGGCCAGATCTGTAAGTGATTGTAATGTGTCCGAGGTAGTTAATAAAACCTTTATGCGCCCAGAATCCCCAGCTGCTCAAATCAACTTTCCGATTCTTTAAATAAAGAATTGGAACGATGTGGCGCAGGCACTTCATGTTGTAGAGAATAGTTCTTCCCGGCTCATTTTTTAAGAAATAAATCGAAGAGTTTTTCTCGTTGCGAAATTTAACATTATCGAAATTACCGTCGTGAAAATTGACTTGGCAAAAACCAGCAAATCCACTGTTTCTTTTTTCTACTTCGCCGTCGTAAATCACTTCTAATGAAAGCAGTGAGACCACTTCTGAATTGTCTTTTTTAATAATGTCTGACCTGCTCAAAGAAATGCAGGAATTAACAAAAAATAATGGGGCGATAATTAGTAAAATTCGAAGCATAAAAACTGAATTTTGGCCTCGAGGCCAAAATTTAAAAAAAATCCCTATTCAGCCAATAAACAGAAGGCCTCAAGGCTTGTAAAAAAAAGTGGGAAAAATATCAAAAAAATATTAATTTTTTCTCATTTTTACTGGCTGAAAATTTGCCAATTATTCAAGTGAAATTAATGCTGACCTAAGCAGTTAGTGGTGAAAATTTTACGATTGCAACTGCAGACAAATTTTCCTTAGAAACCGATACAGAAATTTTAGCAAAAAGTGAAAATTCCCTTAATGCAACAATCGCAGCGCGAATAGTTTTTAATGTTGTTGAGTCCAATTTTCACGGATTGTTTGCGGCTTCTCTGTGTCGCTACTAAAAAATTAATTGTCTGCTCGACAAAATAAGGAATAGCTTAGCAATCGGTGGGTAATTTTACTTGCCAATGACAATCCTTAGCTGTTTTGTGCCAGCTGCTCTCCTAACCCTTAACAACAAATCCAATGCAAATTAAATCTCTTGGTAAATCAGTATTTTTCTTCGCCTTTCTTTCTCTTTTTGCTGCACAAGTTTTTGCCAAAGAAAATGCGATTAAACCAGAGTTAAACACTAAGCTTAGCGTGGATAAAGTGGACAATCGCGAAGAAATTCGCTCTTTCGAATTCGACAAACTTTTCCTTCAAGCAGAAAAATATTTCAAAGAAGCTAAGGCTTGGCAAAAAATTGAATGCACCCCTAAAAGCGGTTTCGTTTGCGACAAGCACGAATGTTCTAAGCGCCAGAATAAAGCAATTTTGACGTTAGACAAAAAGAACGAAACCATCACTCGTTGCGAAGGAAAAAATTGCGAAAGTTTTCCAGCTCAATTCGAACAAACTGGTATTTACTTCAATATTCAAACCAAAGGACCAGTTGGCACTTTGATCAGAATTCTTGGTGATTCCCGTTACAAAGAAATCACTACAATTGCTCTTGATGCCTACATCGCCAACGGTGAATGCAAAGTTATCTCTCAATAGGAATTGGTTTACCTTCCGCATTGGCCGATTCCTTCAACTCTCGGCAAACGACAAATTGATTACGAAAACGTTTTCGAGCGCATGGAAATTGTGCTTGAGAAACTAGATAATCCGCACAAAAAACTTCCTCCTGTAATTCACATTTCAGGCACGAATGGCAAGGGCTCTACCGCTGCTTTAATTGCCAGGATTTCTTCTTGCTCGGGCAAGAAAACACATCTCTACACCTCTCCTCATCTTCAAGATTGCAACGAAAGAATTGTCTTAGATGGCGAAAAAATTTCTGACAATTTCCTCTTCGAAATAATGGAAGAAACAAGAATTGCTGCGGGTGAAACCCCCCTTACTTTTTTTGAGGCTTTTACGATTGGTGCATTTTTAGCTTTTTCTAAAGTGCCAGCAGACCTTTTGGTTGTTGAATGCGGAATGGGCGGCAGAATTGATGCGACCAACATTATTAAAAAAAAATTACTGACGGTAATCACGCCAATCTCCTTCGATCACGTTGAATATTTAGGAAATTCAATCGAGCGAATCGCGTTAGAAAAGGCAATGATCATAAGTCCAGAAACCCCGCTAATCGTGGCTTCACAACCATCGGCGGCAAAAAATATTATTAAAATTTTGGCGGCAGATCAAAAAATTCCTGCCTATTTTTACGACGAAGATTTTTTTGTCGAAATGAATGAAGAAGATGCTGAATTAGCAGGTGTTTCCCCCGGGGTCTTCGCCAAGAGTTTTAATTTTCGCTTCCAAGATTATTTTTTTGAAAATCTTCCCAAGCCAGCATTGCCAGGCTCTCACCAATATATCAATTTCGCGACTGCAATCGCCGCAGCATGCTTAGCGATCAGCGCCAATGGTCTTGGAAATAAAACTCCTGAGATCCTTGACGAATTAGCTGCTAAGAATGACGGGGATTTTTTTACTTCTGTTTCAAAGGCAATCACCTCCGTAACCTGGCCGAGTCGTTTAGAGCGAATCAAAAATAGTTTAGAAAAATTATTGCCAAAAGGCAGCGAACTCTGGATCGACGGCGCTCACAATGAAGCCGGAGCCTTCGCCTTGGCGCGTTGGATCACTGAACAAAAAGACGAAAAAGAAAATATAGTCATCTGCGGATTCAGTAAAAATAAATGCAAAAAAGAATTTTTAGAAAAATTTCGTAACGTTGCCAAACTAGTTGCAGTAAGGGTTAGTGGCGAGCCAAATCCAGAATCAGCTGAAAAAATTTCAGAAATTGGCGCAGAAATCGGAATGAAAATTTCTGTCGCCGGCGACTTGTCCAAAGCTTTGCGCGGCATTCCTAGAAACCCTTCTCGCGTTGTAATCTGCGGTTCTTTGCATTTGGCGAGAGATGTAAAAAGCTACACTTCTTGATGCTTTAATGGGCAGATACGAGGTTAAAAAACCTATTAATCTTTTTGCTCATCGGCCCACGCAATGACTAGCTTTTAGTGCAGCATTCACAATGAAACTCCTGCGTAGGTTGGAATCAGAAGACGTGCATCTAATTTCGAAGTGAAGACCGACCTACCACTTCTTCCAATTCGTACATTTTTTTGTAAGATTTGCCAAGTGCCATCAATTCTTGATGCGAGCCTGTTTCAATAATTTCTCCACCCTCAAGAAAGATAATTTTCTCAGAATTCACAATCGAAGAAAGACGATGCGCGACAGTTATCACAGTTTTGTTTTCAGCAAAATTGAGGATCGCGCGATTGATTGATTGCTCATTTTGATTGTCGAGCGCCGAAGTTGCTTCATCCAAAAGCAAAACCAGAGAGTTCTTGATTAGCGCGCGGGCAAAGGCAATGCGCTGACGTTCACCGCCAGAAAGTTTAATTCCTTTTTCGCCAACGAATGTGTGTAATTTCTTTGGTAAATTATTAATGAATTGCAGCGCTGAATTTCGGCTAATCATTTTTTCTACCTCAGCTTCGGTGATTGATTTATCTACGTAGGCAATATTTTCAAAAATCGTTCCCGAGAAAATAAAACAGTCTTGCGAAATGTAAGAAAAATTTTGGCGCAAATCTTTGAAGGAGAGTGATTTGAGGTCGCGATCATTAATTGTAATTGCCCCCGAATCCACGTCGTAGAAGCGCAGAAGCAGTTGAAGCAGAGTACTTTTACCCGAGCCACTAAGGCCAACAATGGCAATTTTTTCTCCGGGTTTGATTTCAAAATTAAAATTTTTCAGCACTAAAAAATCTTTTCGACTCGGGTAAGAAAAATTCACCGAGTTAAATTTTAACGTAACTTTCTCGCTGCTTAAAAATGGTTTTGGATCTGATATTTCTTTGACTGGAGACTCGATTTGCAAAAGCTCAAAAATTCTCTCTGCTGCTGAAGATGCGCTTTGTAATTGTCCGGCAATTTGGCTAAGCGCAACCAGAGAAGTCGCGGAAATAATTGAGTAAAAAATAAATGAAGAGAGGTCGCCGGCTGTGATTTTTCCTGCCAAGACATCTTGGCCACCAACCCACAGCAACACTGCAACAGTGCCAAAGGCGAGGGTGATCACAAAAGCAATCATTAGCGATTTTATGCGGATTTTTTTCAGTGCGGCTTCGAGTGCCTTGTCAACAAAACTAAAAAAATTGCGCGCCTCTTTTTCTTCACAAAGGTAAGACTGAATTGTTTTTACGCCGTTGATGCTTTCCTCAACATGAGCTCCGACTGCGGCTAATGCTTCTTGAGATTCTTTCGACAAATTTTTTACGCGGCGACCCATTAAAATAATCGGCGAGATCGCGACTAAAATTAATGCCAAAGAAATTATGCTGAGCTTGAAACTGGTTAAAAATAAAAAGCAGATTCCACCAAGAAAAAGCAAACTGTTGCGCAGTAAGAAAGAGAGGGTGTTGCTGAGAATGTTGTAGAGCACAATTGTGTCGACGGTGAGGCGGGAAATTACTTCCCCAGTTTTGGTGATTTCAAAAAATTCGGCGGAGACGCGAATAATGTGGTTGTAAACTTTTTTGCGCAGATCGGCGATTACTTTTTCGGCGGCGGAATTGATTAGCGAAGAGCGATAAAATCCAGCGACGGCCATTATTAAAACGGCGCCAACGAAAATTAGTAAAACGAGATTTAGCGAGAAGGAGTCTTGCTTGGCGAAGCCGAGGTCAATTAAATATTTGAGGGCTTTGCCAAAAAATAAAACCATTAGCGCAGTGATTAGCAGGGCTAATAACGCAAAAAAAACTTCGCGTCGGTAAGGTTTAAAAAATGGAATGAGAGAGAAGAGGTCGCCGAATTTTTTCATTTTATTTGTTGATTAACTATCTTTGAAAATCGCTAAAACGATTTTCAAAGGAGGCTGTCTAAAAGAGATTGTTTACCGAGTTCAAAATCACTTTCTGCCCAAAGTTTTTTTAATTTATCCAGGGAGTCTCCAAGTTCTTTATTCTTGAAGCCAAGCTCGATTAGATCCTTGGCCTCAATCGGAAATTCTGGTAATTTTTGGAATTTTTTTGGGAGAGGAAGATTGTTTTTTGCCGCAACAAAAAGACAAAAATTCCAAACCAATTCATCATTGTTAAAAGCGCGGAGCAGCCTTAAGTCTAGACTTGGAGAGGTTGAAAGCAAAAAGTTAAAAAGTTTTTTCTCAATATTTGTTGCGCAAATTTCTTCGGGTTTAAAGTTTTTATTTAGAAGAAGGGTGGCGATTTTTAATTTTTGATCTTCGCTTTGAAGTCTCTCAAATGCAGAGATGTCGAGGGGTGAAGAAAAAATTTCTTCAGCAATTTTTTCTTCTTCTAGAATTTTTAAAATCGCGACTACTCGCTCTTTTTTTTGACTAAAAATAAGTTTTAAAAATTCTTGCCTGATTCTTTCGCGCGAAAGTTTTTTAAGATTTTTTCTTTGTTTTGTGCAGGCCTTAAGTCCTTCAGAATCAAGCTCTGCAGCATATTCACAGCTAAAGCGAAAGAAGCGCAAAATGCGTAAAAAATCTTCTTCTATTCTGTTTTCTGCGTCGCCGATGAAGCGAAGCCTTTGTTTTTTGAGATCGGAAATTCCGTCGAAGTAATCGGTGATCTGGCCTAGAGAATCCATGTAGAGAGCGTTCATCGTGAAGTCTCGGCGTGAGGCATCGAGTAAATAATCGTCGACGAATTCTGGTGCGCAGTGACGTCCGTCGGTTTCATTGTCTTTGCGTAAAGTGGTAATTTCAAAATTCTGACCATTTACGACGGCGGTGATCGTGCCAAATTTGATGCCGGTTGGTATCGCTTTGATTTTATTTTTTTCTAAGATTTTTGTTGTTTCGCCGGGAAGGAATTTTGTTGCGAAATCGAAATCGTTTATTTTTTTTTCCAAGAGTAAGTCACGTACGCATCCACCAACCAAGCGGATGTTAGCGCCAAAGATTTCGAATATTTTTTTTACTTCTGGAGAAAAATTTTGAGTTGGTTGCATTTGTAAAAATTCCTGGACCCCCGCCTGCGCGAGGATGACGTTTAGACCACCGCACTTTCCCAGTAATCACCGCGCAGGCGAGGATTTGGGAATGGTCTTCAAATTACCGTTAGGAACAATCCTAATTCGTCAGCCACTTTAATGAGTTCTTCTTTTTCTAAAACCAGCGTTGAATTGGCTTGAATGGCGATTCCTTTGATTCCGGCTTCAGCGCAATTTTTTACAGTTTCAATTCCGATTGTTGGCAAATCAGCTTTTCTGCTTTGTTTGAATTTTTTCATTTTTACGAGCACAGAATTTTGGCGCAAATTTTTGCATCTTTTAATCATTTCATCAGTGCCTTCGAGAGCCTCAATTGCAATGATTTGTTTTTGCGCAACAACGAGAGATTGGCCAACGTCAAATTTTGAAAAATATTTCACTGCGGAAATTCCAAGTGCAATGTCGGCGAGATTTTCTGCACTGGGAGAATGCTTGCCGAGTATTGATTTCTTTGACACCACGCAGTCGAGCAATTCATCAATTCGTAGAATTTTTAAGCCTTTTTTCTCGAAGAAATTAATTACGGTACGTAGCACGGCGTCGTCACCAAGAATTTTATTAGCGAGAATTTTGGCGAGTAAAATCGCGCCAGTTTTATCGACCTTAAGAGCAGAAAAATTCGGCTTAGTTACGCCGCCAATAAAGACCAAGTTTTTAACTTTATTTTCGTGAAGAATTTTTAAAAATTTCTCAACTTCGCCGTAACCAAATTTTGTTGGGTTGAAGGCAGAATAATCTTCTTCATAAATTTCTCCTTCGAGTAAAAATAAGACAAATTCGCGGCCCTTTTTTTGACAGTCTGAGATCAGCATTTGCGGCAATTTCCCGCGTCCGGCGAATATTCCTAATTTATCCTGCATGGTTTAGTGAAGCTCCTCCGTCGACAAATAAAATTTGACCGGTGACGAATTTATTTTTGAGTAAAAACTCAACTGCTTGCACAATATTTTCTACTTCACCTTTGGTTTGCAGGGGAATTTTTTTGACGAAATTATCTGCGCTTGAATTGTCAATTGGATTTAAAATAAAACCCGGCGCAATTCCATTAACTCTGATTTTTGGCGCTAGTTCAACTGAGAGCATTTTGGTTAATTCGGCCAAAGATTTTTTGCTGAGTAAGTAGTAAAAATAACTGGTTTCGTAGCGAGTGATATTTTTGTCGGTGAGGTTAATTATTTGTCCGTTTTTTGGCGCATTTTTCGCAAATTCTTTGGCAAGAATTAGTGGCGAAAAGAAATGAATATTGAAGTTGTCAGACATTTCAGATTCTGCTGCGGTAAGAAACTTAGATTTTTGAAAAACTGACGCGTTGTTAACTAACAAACTCCATTTGGCAGAATTATTTCTAACAAATTTTGCAAGCTCTTTTGTTTGTTTTTCGTAGCGCAAATCAGCCTTAAAAATTTCACATTTTACGCCAAATTTTTTGACGATTTCTTTGCTTAATTTTTCTGCTTCGTTCTTAGACTCATTATAACTAATCACTAGATCGTAGCCTTGTGAAGCTAGGAAAATCGAGATCTCGCGACCTATTCTTTTCGATCCTCCGGTAATTAATGCTGTACTATTTTTCATCTTTTATTTTTCGGTAGAGCTCGCGCAAAATCTCAGTAGTTCCTTGACCAGTTGCGGCAGAAAGGGCGAAAACTTTTGGAAGTTTCTGCCCGGATTTTTTTAGGAATTTCTTTAATGCGGCGATTTTTTTCTTCAACTCATCAGCATCTAGAATGTCAATTTTATTGAGGGCGACGATCTCTTTTTTACTCGCTAATTCTTCACTGTAGCCAGCAAGTTCTCCGCGAATTGTCGCGTAATTTTCAACAACATCTTCGGCGGAACCGTCGATTAAATGAAGTAAAACTCCGCAACGTTCAACGTGTTTTAAGAAACGATCGCCAAGTCCGCGACCTTCGGAAGCGCCTTCGATTAAACCCGGAATATCAGCTAAAACAAATTCATATTCATCGACGTAAACAACGCCTAGTTGTGGCTTGAGAGTGGTAAAAGGGTAGTCAGCGATTTTTGGTTTAGCGCGAGTGGTTGCGGCAAGGAAGGTTGATTTTCCGGCGTTAGGCATTCCAAGCAATCCAGCATCAGAAAGAAGTTTTAATTCAAGTCTGGCCCAGAGTTCTGCACCAGCTTCGCCTTTTTGGGCAAAGGTTGGGGCTTGATTGACTGAGCTTTTAAAGTTTACGTTTCCAAGTCCGCCGCGACCGCCTTTAACAATGGTGAAGCGTTCTCCGTCTTGAGTTAAATCGGCGATTAATTCGGATTTGTCGTCGGAAAAAATTTGGGTGCCGACCGGAACGCGCAGAATTAAATCTTCGCCAGAAAGTCCATTCTTATTAGCTCCTTTTCCAGCTGAGCCGTTCTTAGCAACGAAATGTTGTTTGAAGCGAAAGTCGATCAGAGTGTTTAGATCTTTTACGCATTCTAAAATGATACTGCCACCGCGCCCGCCATCTCCGCCATCTGGTCCGCCCCGTGGTACGAATTTTTCGCGGCGAAAACTTGACGCGCCATTTCCGCCATTTCCGGCTTGGAGATTAATTTTTACTTCGTCGATGAATTGCATTAAATTTTAGTTGCTGATTGTTGGTTACTAGTTGCGCAGCTATTGAAAATTTCCAATTGATATTTTGCCAGCTAATTCCTAGCTTCGCGCCATATTTCTTGATTACAAAATTCCCCCCTCAAATCGGAGTCTCCCTTGCTAAAAAAAATCAAAAACTTTGCCATTTCTGGTGCTGAAACTTTACCAATTATTGAAGGTGGAAAAGGTGTTGGAATAACTACTGGCGTAACCGCTGGCCATTTTGCTAAAGCTGGCGCTGTTGGAACTTTTTCAGGAGTTAACGCTGATAATATTGATGAAAATGGAAAATATGTTCCGTTGATTTACAAGACTCACACTCGTCGCGAAAGACACGAAGAATTAATCGTTGACTCAATAACTGGCGGCATCACGCAAGCAAAAATTGCTCACGATATTTCTGGCGGAAATGGCCGCATCCACATGAATGTTTTGTGGGAAATGGGTGGAGCTGAGCGCGTTTTGCACGGAATTCTCGAGGGTTCAAAAGGCTTGATTCACGGCATTACTTGTGGTGCTGGCATGCCTTACCGTCTTGCTGAAATTGCTGAAAAATATCACGTTTATTATTATCCGATCGTGTCTTCAATGCGTGCATTTCGTGCTTTGTGGAAAAGAAGTTATCACAAGGCTGTCGATCTTCTTGGTGGCGTAGTTTACGAATGTCCTTGGCGGGCTGGTGGTCACAATGGCTTGTCGAATGCGGAAGATCCGAATGCTTACGAAGATCCTTATCCAAGAGTTGCTGAGATTCGCAGTTTCATGAATTCTGTTGGCCTAAATGACGTGCCAATTGTTATGGCTGGCGGCGTTTGGAATTTGGAAGAGTTTGAGCATTGGTTGGATAATCCAGAAATCGGGCCAATCGTTTTCCAATTCGGTACTCGTCCAATTTTTACGCAAGAATATCCAGTGCCAGATGCCTGGAAGAAAAAGCTTCTTACCTTAAAAGAGGGTGATGTTTATTTGAATCGCTTCAGCCCTACAGGTTTTTATTCTTCTGCAATTGAGAATGATTTTATTCGTGAGTTGAAAGGTCGCGAAATTAGACAAGTTGAGTATCGCGCTAAAGCCATCGACAGCTTCACTTGTGAAATTCCTTTTGGTCAAAGAGGCCGCGTGGTTTTCATCAAGCCAGAAGATAAATCGAAAGTTGATCTATGGATTGCTGCTGGTCACACCGAAGGCATGAAAACGCCAGATGAAACTTTGATGTTCGTCGATAAATCGAAATCTGCACAAATTGTTACTGATCAAATTAACTGCATGGGCTGCTTGAGTCAGTGCCGTTTTAGTAATTGGTCTGATAAAGCAGAAATGAATCACACTACAGATCGCAGAGCTGATCCGCGTAGTTTTTGTATCCAGAAAACTTTGCAAGATGTGCGCAAGGGTAACGATATTGAAAACCAACTAATGTTTTCTGGTCACAGTGCTTACCGTTTTGCAACTGATCCATTTTATGCCAATGGTTTCATGCCGACAATTAAGCAGTTGGTCGACAGAATTATGATTGGGAAATAGTAAGTTTATTGAGAATGCCACACAAAAATTCTGAGAGTCGTTTTATTTTTATTACTGGCGGCGTCGTTTCTTCTTTGGGTAAAGGCCTAGCCTCCGCTTCGCTTGCTGCATTGTTGCAAGCGCGTGGATATTCAGTTAAATTACGTAAGCTTGATCCATATTTAAACGTTGATCCTGGCACTATGAGCCCGACTCAGCATGGCGAAGTTTTTGTTACGGAAGATGGTGCGGAAACCGATCTTGATCTTGGTCATTACGAGCGTTTTACCGGGGTGGATGCGAAGAAATCTGATAATGTCACTGCTGGTCAAATTTACTCAAAACTTTTAGCGAAAGAACGCAAGGGCGACTATCTTGGCGGCACAGTACAAGTGATTCCGCACGTTACTGATCTCATTAAAGAATTCATTTTAAACGACGTAAAAGGCACAGATTTTATCTTGTGCGAAATTGGCGGAACGGTTGGTGATATTGAGGCGCTACCGTTTTTTGAAGCTATTCGTCAGCTCGGTTACGAAATGGGTCAAGATCGCTGCGCCTTTCTGCACCTCACTCTTTTGCCTTACATTGAAAGCGCGAATGAGCTCAAAACAAAACCAACTCAGCACTCAGTAAAAGAATTACGTTCGATTGGCATTCAACCAAGCGTTTTGCTTTGTCGTGCCGAAAGACCAACCACCAAAGCTCATTTAGAAAAAATTGCTAAAATGTGCTCAGTGCCAATTTCATCAGTGATCGCCGCACCAAATGCCGCAAGCATCTACGAAGTTCCGCTGATCTATCATCAAAACGGACTAGACACCGAAATTCTCAAATTCTTCAAACTCGATTATAGCAAGAAGCCCGATTTGACCAAGTGGATCAAAATCAAAAATGCGATCGAGAATCCGAAGGCTGAGGTAAATATTGCCATTGTTGGAAAATATACCGACTACAAAGACTCTTACAAATCACTAATCGAAGCTATCGATCACGCCGCATTTTCAATGCAAGCCAAGGCAAAAATTACTTGGGTTAATGCGCGTAAAGGCAAAAATGATTTACCAAAAAATATCAACGCAGTCCTTGTTCCGGGGGGCTTTGGTGAAGACGGGGTTGAGGGTAAAATCGACATGATCAAGCAAGCGCGCTTACAAAAAATTCCATGTCTTGGAATTTGCTACGGCATGCAAATGGCGGTGATTGAATATGCTCGCAACGTTCTTGGAATTGAGGATGCAACTTCAAGCGAGTTCGCTAAAAAAGGAACTTTTGTGATTGGAATGATGAGTGAATGGCAAGATAAATCCGGCAAAAAAACCAAAAAAGCTGGTAGCGATATGGGAGGTACAATGAGACTTGGCGCTTATCCATGCGTGATTGAAAAAGGCTCGGTCGCTGAAAAAATTTACGGCAAAAATAAAATTTCTGAACGCCATCGTCATCGTTACGAGGTGAATGTTAATTTTAGAAATAAACTAGAAAAAGCCGGGTTAAAATTTTCTGGAATGTCGCCTGACGATAAATTGCCTGAGATTGTCGAGATTCCAAATCACCCATTTTTTGTCGGCGTGCAATTCCATCCTGAGTTGAAATCAAAACCGTTTGCGGCTCATCCACTCTTCGTTTCTTTTGTTAAAGCCGCTCTAAAATATGCGTAATTTTTTCTGCTTAATTCTCTTGGCAAGTTTTTGCTCATGCGGATTTCAGATAATTTATCGCGATGGAGATAATAAATTTTCTTACGCCGAAGATCTTGCCTCGATTAGGATAAAAAAAGATCGAGATCACCTAAGTCAGGAATTAAAAAATAATCTTTATGATCTGCTGAATCCAGACTACATAAAATCAGAGCCGAAATATTTTTTAATCTTAAGAGCGAGTAAATCAGTTTCTGGCGCCTTAATTACTCAGACTGGTGCCTCGGGTCGTAACCGCGTTAATATTGACGTTCTTTACGAACTTAAAAATCTTGAAAATGGCGCGATAATTTCAAGAGGTACAACCGCGGTAAATGATAGTTACGATGTTAGTACTAACCGTTACGGTACCTACGTTGCCGATGATACAGTGCGATTAAACTTAACCAAAATTGCCGCACAAAATATTCGTAATGCGCTAGTAAATGATTTTATTGAGGTAAAAAAGAAATGCGCAGAAAAGCCAAAAAACGCGGAAAATGAGGTGGTGGAAGAAGCAAAAGAAGAGCCGAAAGAAGAATTAATGTATGATAGGGCGGATGATGTGCGCGGAGATGATAAGAGCGATGAGCAGAAAGCTAGAAAAGAAAATAGAGAATGGGGCTCTGAAACAAAGCAAAAATTTATTTGCCCATTTACAGAATCAGTTAAGAAGACTGTTAAATAAGATTAATCCGTCACTCGATCCGTTATCTATATCGATTGCTCTTTCTGGGTGAGGCATCATGCCAAGAACATTTTTCTTTTCGTTAAAAATTCCAGCGATGTTCAAAAGAGAGCCATTTGGATTGGCTTCGTCAGTAAGATTGCCATCTTCGTTAATGTAGCGAAAGGCAATTGAATCAGTGTCTTCGAGTTTTTTTAGAGTTGCGGAATCAGCAAAATAATTTCCATCCATATGTGCTATTGGAACGCGAATAAGCTGATGCGCGCTATATTTATGAGTGAAGGCGGAGTTTTTATTTTCAACGCGCAAATTCATAGTCTGACAAATGAACTTCATTTTTTTGTTACGCGTAAGCACCCCGGGAAGAAGCCCGGCTTCGGTGAGAATTTGAAAGCCGTTGCATATGCCAAGGACTCTCACACCTTTTTCGGAAAGTCTTTTTACTTCCATCATTACCGGTGAAATCGCGGCCATCGCGCCAGAGCGCAAATAGTCGCCGTAAGAAAATCCGCCGGGAACAATTACTAAATCTAGATCGTCATCAAGCTTAGTTTCTTGATGCCAAATTCTTTGCACACGTGAGCCGATTTTTTGTAAAGCATCAACGGCGTCGCGATCGCAATTTGAGCCGGGAAAAGTAATTACTGCTGATTTCATTAGATGGCCTCGTAGCTGT
>CAMBFP010000009.1 GCA_945865745.1 Rhizobium sp. Q54
AATAAAAAGTTCTGGGCCTACTTTTTCACTGCGCGAAATGCGGAAGTTAGTGAAGTCGATCCTCTCAATATTTTGTTTAACTTGTTGGCGCATTTCTTCATTTGTGCCGCGAGAATCTTCTTCGATTAACGAAGTTGATTCCGAAGAAATGCTAACCATCAAGCGCGCTGCAGCGTCTGCTAGAGCGGCTTTCGTGCCCTCTTCTAAATTTGCTCCAGCAGAAATGCCGTAGAAATTTTCAGAATTATTTTGTTTGGGAGAGAGATACCAAGAAGGCTCTCCAGCCTTTTGAGAGGGGGAAGAAGAGCAAGAGGCAATAAAAAAAATTGTCGCTAAAATTGATCTACTGATCGAGTTCTTTGAATGCATCTTTGCTGTTGCTGTCGCTAGCGTTAATACGGCTCGAAGCGGCGCCAGCTTTGGCGCTGGCCTTCGCCTCTTCGCTTGCCCAATTGCTGCAAGCGGTGAGTGAAATTAGAGTAAAAAGCAGAATTAACTTTTTCATTATTGAGCAGTTTTTTCGTTAGCTACTACGGGCTTGATTCCTCTTTCTGTTTCAAGCTCAGAGAAAAGTTCTTTTGAGGCTTCTTGAGTTTTTGCAATATTCTCGCGAGCAACGTTTGATTTAGCTAATTGTGCGGAAAAAGATTTTTGGCTGTCGGCCAAAAACTTGCTGTAATCTTCGTTGGTAAGAAGCATGTGAACGTAAAGTGTGCCATCTTCAGATTTAAAAATGTTGATTCTCTTCACGCCAGAAAGTGGGAGATTTCTTACCACTTCTTTACTTGCTTGAGCGAAGAATTCTTCAACATCATCCGCGCCATTTACGTTGGCTGAGCGCATTGAATCTTTAGTGATACGAGAAATTTCTGATTGAATTGTTGCGGCGATATTTGCTTTGGCATCGAGCTCAGCTTTTGGAATTTGGAATTTGATTCCGCCTTTTGATGGGTTTGCAATACCAACTCCGGCAACGCCATTTGGCACTGAAGGATCAAGCACCCAAGCTGGCAAATCTTTTAGATCTCCGCTTCGAGCTTTAATGTTTTTTTCTTCTTTTTTTGCACAGGCAGAAGAAAAAATTAAGACAGCAATTGAAGAGATGAGAAGAATTTTATTTTTCATATTTTTTGAAATGTTGATTAGCGGACGTGAGTTAAGAGTTGTTTCGTTGAAAAAAAATTCAAGAGAGAACTTGTTTGTAATCATTGAGCACAATCGCTTAATGATAAGAGAAGCAAGGCTCCTGATATCCTTTTCACCTGCGATACCGAGGATGAAAATGGGCTAAATACTTTCTTTTTGATAAATTAGTAATGTTCCAATCGCGAGACAGATAAGAGCGATTAGCCAGGTTGCTGCGAAAATTGGAATTAGTCCGGAAGCGCCGAGAGCGTTTATGATGCTTGAGGTTATGTAAAGAACCAGACCCAGAATAATTCCGCAAAGAATCAGAAAAATTGTGTTCTGATTTCGAATGTGATTAAGGCTGAAATAGCAGGCAATCAAACTCATCGCTGCGAATAGTAGGGGCTTAGTTAGCAGCGAGTGGAAATAAATTATAAATTTTGTCGGTGAAAAGCCTGAGGAGGCAAGGTCTCGAATCAATGCGGGCAATTCAAAAAGTGAAAATATTTTTACGTTTTGAAAATTATTTACGACTTTTTGAATCACGAAATTTGCTTCTAAATCGGTTGGAATCGAGATGCTGTTAAGATTTTTGTTTAGCGATGTTTCATCGTTAAGAATGGATTTATCGAGTAACCAAAAACCTTTTTTGAGAAACATTTTTTCGGTATCAATTTTCTTGTAGAACTCGCCTTTTTTGTTGAAGAACCAAATCGTTACATCATCAAATTCAAGATCCTCCTGATAAATTTTTTTAGTTAGAATCACCAACTCTTCCCCGGGCTTTTCAAGGCTATTTTGTTTGAGCCATACCCCTCCTTGCGGCACCGTTACTTCGCGCAATTCTTTGCGAACATATTTACTTTCGAGACTGTGAAATTGTTGGGTCATTTTTATCGAAAGTAAGTCAATAATCGTAACCCAAAAAATACCAAGAATCATCGCCGATACTGCTATTGGGCGAACAATTTGCCATAAAGAAAATCCACTAACTCGTATGATGGTAATCTCGCTGCGCGAAGAAAGTGTAAAAAATGTGATAATGGTTGCGACCAATACCAGCGAAGACACAACGTCATTCAGGAAGTCGGGAATTTGTAAAAAGGCCAGTAAGACGCTGATGTAAAATGGGCTTTCGCTTTCGCTCATTTTTTTCATCGTCTCCATGAAATTAATGAAAAAAATTATCAGCGAAAATCCGCAAGAGACCTGCAGAAATCTGATCAGAAAATTTTTGGCGAGGTAGTAATTAATTTTCTTCATTTAGTTAGCTCCAACAACTTCAAGCTAAACACTGAAAATAAGAGAAAATTCAAGTAAGGCAGGGGCGCAAAATTTGCGGAGAGTTCGATTAAATTGTAGCTCGCAATAGTGAGTCCAAGAAAAATTACCGATGCCAGGATTGCTGCAACCGTATTCTTCAAATTACCGTGGCGGTTAAATTGTCCGCGCATTACAAAAGCTGCGGCGATGAGTGCGAAGGCAATTGGAAGTAGTGGATAAGTGAAGCGCTGATTTATTTCGACGCGATATTTTGCGCGCTCAAATTCTTGAAGATCTTCGCTAGGATTAAAGAGTTCGTGCAGATAGAGCTCTCCAGTTTTCCAGCGCAAGACCGCGTCACTCTTCTGATTTTCAGTTAAGTTAAAAACGTAATTGTCGAAGTTGAGAATTTCTGTTTTTTGGTCTTGGTAATTAAATCTTTGAACTGTGCCATTTTGCATGTGAAGCAAAGCTGATTTATCTTCGACGGAAATGCGACCAGACTGAGCGGTAATCGTTGACGAATATTGAGCGTTTCTTTTGTCGTGCAGCAAAATGCCGAGTAGTTCGTTATTTTTGTCGCGACCACGTGCGTAAATTGTTAGATCTTTTAAGGTTTCAAAAGTTTGTGGATTGAAGGAGAGGTTGGCGTAATTATTTTGGATATTGATGCGCGAAAGCCTGAGCTCTTTGTTCGCGTAGGGCATTAAGTAAAAAGAAATGATGAAGCAAAAAAGAGAAATAATTGTCGCGAGCAAAATTATCGGATGACAAATTTGCAATTTAGTGAGGCCAGAATTTTTAAAAATAGTGATCTCATTATTGGCGAGCATGCGATTGAAAATAAGCAGGATCGCAGCAAGAAGTGAAATGGGCGCGATGAATATTAGCAGCCAAGGCAGAATCAAAATGAAGAGGTAAAAAAATTGGCTTAGCGCTACGCCATTTTCGGTAACATATTTTACGAAGCCAATCGCGCGGCTAAACCAGATCAGAAGAATCAAGACGCTGATAATTGCCGCAAAAGCAAAAGATGTTTTTTGAAAGAGGTAGCGGGCGTAGAGCTTCAAGTTCTCTCCGCAATAAATTGCTTAACTTCTTCAAGACTATTCTTGATCACAGAAAATTTTTCTTCGCGCGTCATTAAGTCTTTCAGGAAGTTTGGTAATATTGGTTTTGGAGCTCCAGCGCTAACTGCCGCTTCGGGGAATTTTGCAGGATGAGCGGTGGCCAAGCTGACCACGAATTCATTGTTGTAATTTTTGCTCTCGAAAAATTTGTAAGCAGCGTAAACGCCGATAGCGCTATGCGGATCAAGGGTTTCACCGGTATTTCTGAAAACTTCGTTGATTATTTTTTTAGTGGTTTCGTCGTCGCAAGAAAATGCATCAAAATCTTTTTGGATTATTTTCAGAACTTCGTCGGGCGCCTTTAAAAATCCGGTGCGCTCAAATTCAGCCATTAATTCTGGCATTTTTTCCTCGGATCTTTGGGTTTTATGCGCGTCAAAAAGTAGCCGTTCGAAATTGCTTGAGACTTGGATATTCATACTAGGAGAAATGGTTTCAATCATGGCATCCTTGCGATAATCATTTTTGGCAAGGAAGCGAACTAGGATATCATTCGAATTGGTGGCGATGATTAGTTTGTTAATTTTTAGACCCATTCTTTTGGCCAAATGCCCGGCGTAAATATCGCCAAAATTTCCACTCGGAACGGAAAATGAAATTGGCGTCTTGTCGGCTCCAAGTCTGAGTCCGGCATAAAAATAATACACAATCTGCGCCATAATTCGGACAAAATTAATCGAATTTACGGCGATCATTTTCTCACCTTTCAAGAAGCTTTGTTCAGCGAACATTTTTTTAACAAGAGCCTGGCAATCGTCAAAATTTCCTTCGACCGCGAGATTAAAAACATTTTCAGCGGAAGTGGTTGTCATCTGTCTTCTTTGCACGGCGGAAACTTTTTCATGCGGATGAAGAATGAAGATTTTTGCATTTGCGCAGCCTTGACAGCCTTGAATCGCGGCGGATCCGGTATCTCCAGAAGTAGCGCCAATAATCACAATTTTTTCCGATCTCTTGCTTAGAAAGTGATCGAGTAAATTTCCTAAAAATTGCAGGGCAAAATCTTTAAAGGCGAGGGTTGGTCCGTGAAAAAGTTCAAGAAGAAAATTGTTACAAGATAGCTGTTTTATGGGAGCTATGGCCTGATGGGAAAAATTCTCGTAAGATTTTTTGATAATCTTTTTATAACTTTCTGAATCGATTTCGCTTTCAACAAAGTAGCGAGTTACTTCAAAAAATAATTCTTCGTAGCTAAGTTTTTTGAATTCAGAAATTTTTTTTTCGTCAAATTGCGGTAAAAAATCTGGGACGTAGAGGCCGCCATCACTCGCCAATCCTTGGAATACAGCATCTTCAAACGAAAGAGTTGGCGCAGTAAGTCGGGTCGAAATGAATTTCATTGTTTAAAATTTTGCTCGATGGAATTTGTTTGGGAAATCAGAAAATTTTTTATGCAATCAATCCAGCCAAGTCAAATTAAGCCAGATTACCTCTATCGAAGCGGTGTGGGCATCATGTTAATTAATCAGGAAAAGAAGATTTTTGTTGGTAAAAGAATCGACAATAATTCTGACGCTTGGCAAATGCCGCAGGGTGGCGCCGATCCAGGTGAAGAAGAAGACGTGGCGATGTTTCGTGAATTGCATGAGGAGACGGGAATTATCAGTTCTGCAGTTAAAGTTATTAAAAAAAGTTCCGGTCATTTTTACTACAATTTGCCTTACAATTTGCAGAAGAAATTTTGGGGTGGAAAATATTTAGGACAGAAGCAGAGATGGTATTTGGCGGAGTTTGCTGGCGATGAATCATTGATTAATCTTCGTGGCGAAAAGCCAGAATTTTCTGATTGGAAATGGATTGAAAAAGATCAGTTAATTGGCTCTATTGTTGGTTTTAAGCGCGGTCTTTATCGCGATGTAATCAAAGAATTTTTAGAGCATTTATGAAGCCAGAAATAAATTTTTATCAAGTTGACGAAGCAATCTCTAAGTCTCTTGCGCCTTTGCTTCTCAAGATTTTAAGCGAAAAGAAAAAAGTATTAATTTTTTGTCGCAAACAAGCGCAAATTAATGAAATTGACGGGGCTTTGTGGAATTACGGTCGCAATAAATTTATTCCACATGCGACAATTTTCGACAAGGAATTTGAGTCAAAAAGACAACCAATTTTGCTAAGCAATAAAGAAGAAAACCTGAATCTGGCTGATTATTTAGTTTTTTTAGACGAGCCATCTGAAGCCTTTATTTCCGTGTTCTCACGTGTTTTTTATTTTTTTGAAGAAGGGAATAATTCAGCAAAAGTTAAGCCGACCAAATTCTACAAAAAGGTAGATGGTAAATGGGTTGTCGGTAACTAATAGCGGCATTCAGACTTTCGAGAGGATGACGCGAAATAAAATAAAAAGACTATTTGGAAATAAATACCGCTTGAACTTTTTTCTCTTCCACATCGTCGGTTATGACGAATTCCACCAAGCCTCGCCCTTCCTCATTTTGATCTAAAAAGCTTTTCGGCAGAGTTACAAAAACTTTGAAGGTTACCGCCTCATCATGATCAACCACAAGATTCTCCAAATCAGCATTTACAATCTTTGCGCTGGCTTCAGATGGGTGTAAAATTTTAAGCGTAAAAGTTTTTCTCTCGTGAGTTTTGTTGACGATTTTTATCGAATAACCGTTGCGAATTGAGCCGTCGGAGAGGCGAACAAAAATTGGATCGCGATCAGGAATGGCGCTAACTTCAAGAGTAGGTTTGTAGAGCAAACTGCGAATCATTATTCCGCAAACTAAAGTTAAAATTGTCGCATAATAAATACTGCGCGGCTTGAGAATTTTAAATTTCTTCTCCGGCTTTGGATCGAGCATGTGAGCCATGGTGTCATAGCGAATCAATCCTTTAGGTAGGCCAATTTTTTCCATTACATTGTCGCATGCATCGACACAGAGTCCGCAGGCGATGCATTCCATTTGTAGGCCGTTGCGGATGTCGATTCCGGTAGGACAGACAACAACGCATTGTTTGCAATCGATGCAGTGTCCTTGAGTTTTTGCCACGTCTCCATCCCACTTTCCGCGAGGCTCGCCGCGTTTTTCATCGTAAGAAATAATCAAAGTATTTTTGTCAAACATCGCAGATTGAAAACGCGAATAAGGACACATGTAAATACAAACTTGTTCGCGCGCGAAGCCAGCCATTATGTAGGTTGAGGCGGCAATGCCGAGGATCCAGCCCCAGATATTTAAGGTGAGATTTTTGTGCAGTGAAATCGCATCATTGAAATAACAAGCGAACCCGTAACCAGTGATTAGCGAGACAATAATCCAACTAAAATGAGTCGCTGTTTTACGCCAAAATTTTTCGAAATTATTTTTACGATCGAGGATAATTCGAGCGTTGCGATCGCCCTGGAATAGCTTTTCGAAGGATACGAAAATATCGGTCCAAACTGTTTGGAAGCAGGCATATCCGCACCAAATTCTGCCAAAAAGCGAAGTGACAAAAAATAATATTACTGCGGCGATGAGGAGAATCCCGGCTAGGTAATAAATTTCCTGCGGCCAAATTTCGATCCAGAAAAAATATATTTTGCTTCCTGGTAGATCGATCAGAATGGCCTGATTTGGCGAGCCTTCACCTCTATCAAAACGAATCAAAGGGCTTAGTAAATAAATGCTGAGAAATACTGTGTTTAGAATCCATTTTAATCTACGAAATCGACCCTTAACACTTTGGGGATAAAGCCTTTTTCGAGCTGCGAAATACTCTCCTAACATAGTTACTTTCTAAAAAGTTGACAAACAGATAGTCGTTAATAGCCTGCGCGGCCATTTTTGGCGATGATCCCTCACATCCTTACAGTTAATCAAGTTTAATCCCATTTTATCCCAAATGTTTGCAATTATTGAGACCGGCGGAAAGCAGTACCGCGTTTCGCCTAACGAAAAAATTATTGTCGAAAAATTAGTCGGCGATGCTGGAGCAAAAATAACTTTGGAAAAAGTTTTGCTCGTTAAAAACGACCAAGGTGAAATCAGCTTCGGAGGCCCTTTAGTCCAGGGCGCACAGGTTGAAGCCGAAATCGTAAAAACCTTTAAAAACGATAAGGTAATCATCTTCAAAAAAAGAAGAAGACAAAATTCGCGCAGAAAACGCGGACATCGTCAGCAGCAAACTCTGTTGAAAATCCTTTCAATCAAAGCGTAGGTAAACAATGGCAACGAAGAAAGCTGGCGGTAGTTCAAGAAACGGTCGTGATTCAGCGGGTAGAAGACTCGGTGTAAAAAAATATGGTTCAGAATCTGTGATAGCTGGAAATATCATTGTGCGTCAAAGAGGCACTAAATGGCATCCTGGTAAAAATGTTGGAATCGGAAAAGATCACACAATTTTTGCCAAGATTGCAGGCATTGTGAAATTCGTTAAAAGCGGACATCACAACAGAATCTTTATTGATGTAATCCCAGTCTAACTTGTTCAAAAGCCTGAATTGCTGTAAAGAAATTCAGGCTTTTATGCATTTCTAATGAAGGTGGAATGTCTTTCTCCTTCATTGACGGAATATAAAATGGCCAGCATTTAATATGCGGACGTGGCGAAATTGGCAGACGCACTAGACTTAGGATCTAGCGCCTCACGGCATGGGGGTTCAAGTCCCTCCGTCCGCACCATTACTTCTGTTGTTGTGAATCTCAAGTTGGTTAGAGACCAAGCGATGATTTTGATTGTGAAAGATTGCCCCCTCTCAGCTAGGTAAAAACTTCTAAAATTCTTTAGCTACTTCAATTACGGCGGAGTTTCTCATTACTCTTTTTGAGTTTGGGATTTGATATCCAGCATAAAGCATGAACTCGCGAGGTAGTGCGTAACTAAAGCCAATGGCAGACATACCCAGATCATGATTACCGGAATACCAGTCGGCCATTAAACTAATTTTCTTGTTTACCTCTTGCTCAAATCCACCAATGAAGCAAGTAACATTTCGACCGAAAATTTGCTTAGTGCCATTATTAATTCCGGCGGTGAGTCGCGTTTTGGTTTCTGGAATAACAAAACTTCCTGAGCTGTAAAACCAATGCCCCACTCCTTGCCTTTGCAGGGAAATTGGTATTGAAAAGCCAGCTGTTAATTTTGGTTGGTAGGAGCTTTTCATTAATGGTAGCGTAATTTTTGGACCAAGAGAAATCGTAGCATTTTTTGAATTGGGGCTATTTAGATTAAATAGCGTTGCATCAAGTTCGGCATTATTTCCAAGGCCATATGCGGCATAGTTTGTTGTTCCCCAAAATTTCTTTGGACCATTTGCTCTGATGGATGATTGGTGTTGTAAGAAAATTTTATTCTTTTCGGTGATGTTTGCTGACGGAACGTTGAAAATGGTTTGCTGAGCAATAGCTCTACTGCTAATGAAAAAAAATATTAGAAATAAAAATACTCTCATTCTTTTTCGATTAGACGAGGAAAAATTGCTTTTGGATCCTTAATTTTGTGACCGATTTTTAAGTGATTTCCTAGGGCTGCAAAATTTCTTTCGGAGTTTTCTACGTTGAGTAAATCAAGAAGATTCGCCGCGCTACTAGGCATAAAAGGCGAGAGTAAAATCGCAATCACGCGCATCGATTCTGCAGCGACGTAAAGCGCTTCATTCATTTCGGAAATCTTTCCTTCTTTCTTCAAATTCCACGGTGCGGCATCATTAAAATTTTTATTTACCTCGTTCGCGAAGCTAGTTATGGCGCCAATCGCGCGCTCGAAAGAAAAGTTTTTCATCGCAACAAAATATTCCTCAAGATATCTATTCGAGTGCTGAACTTCGGCTAAAATTTCTCCACCAAAATTTTTGTAAATCATCGAGAGACTGCGCTGGGCAAGGTTCCCGATGTTATTGGCTAACTCGGCATTGATGCGGAGCAGAAAACTTTGCCGCGAATAATCGCCATCATTTCCAAAGGGAATTTCGCGCAAAAGAAAATAACGCAAATAATCGAGAGCGGTTTTATCGCTACAGCCAAAAGACTTTAGCCATTCCAATTCCTTGTGTGGGTCAATAACGTTGCCGACAGATTTGGAAATTTTTTCACCTTCATTTGTCCACCAGCCGTGAGCAAAAACCGAATGAGGAATATTTAAATTTGCTGCCATTAAAAAGGCGGGCCAGTAAACAGCGTGGAAGCGCACAATGTCTTTGCCAACCATGTGTACGGGAGATTCTGTGGCATTTACCCAGAAATTTTTGTAGAGATCGGAATCTTCATTTGGAAAGCCGAGAGCGGATAAATAATTCGTTAGCGCATCAAGCCAAACATACATCACGTGATTGGTTTCTGGAATTGGAATTCCCCAAGAAAAAGATGTTCGCGAAATTGATAAATCCTTAAGACCGCCTTTTACGAATGAAACGACTTCATTAAAACGTGATTGTGGACGAATGAAGTCTGGCGCGGCTTCATAGAGGGTTAATAATTTTTCCTGAAAAGCAGAGAGTTTGAAAAAATAACTTTCCTCCTTGTGCCATTCCACTTCTGCTCCAGTCGGAGCTTGGCCATTTACCAATTCATCTTCGGAATAAAAAGCCTCGTCACGTACGGCGTACCAACCCTCATAAGTGCTTTTATAAATCCAGCCATTTTTCTCTAAGATTTCCCAAAATTTTTGTGCACATTTTTTGTGACGCTCTTCGGTAGTACGAATAAAATCATTATTTGATAAATTCAGTGTGGAAGCAAGCTCACGAAACTTTTGTGAAAATTCATCACAGAATTCTTGTGGATTTTTTTCGCGCATTTTTGCCGATTTTTCTACCTTCTGTCCATGCTCATCAGTGCCAGTTAAAAAATGAACATCAATGCCCTCGAGTCTTTTAAATCGTGCGATGACATCGCATGCAATTGAAGTATATGCGTGTCCAATATGAGGCGCGTCATTCACGTAATAAATCGGGGAAGTGATGTAGAATTTTTCTGCGTTACTAGGCATTGATTGATTTTTAATTTAACGATTAGACCATGATTTACCTGCTTCGCGGCCATCTTGTCTCTGAACAATTTTGCACATTAAATATGCTAAAAGATATTCACATCCAAAACTATCGCGGCATCAAGGACTTAAAAATCAAAGATTTCAATTCTAACTAAAAATGTCATTTACTCAAAAGCTTGACGGTATCGTTACTAAGTTTGCCGAGCTGGAAAAAAAATTACTCGATCCTTCTGCCTTGGGGCAAAATTTTGCTAAAGTTTCGAAGGAGCATTCTGATGCAGCTCCTGTTGTGGAGTTGATTGGCGAATATCGTAGGGCTCAAAAAGAAATCGCCGATATTAACGAGATTCTTCCAGCGACCGAAGACAAAGATATGCGTGATATGATGGAGTCTGAGCGTTTCGATCTCACTAAAAAAATTCCTGAAATTGAGCAGCAAATTAAACTTTCGCTTTTGCCAAAAGATGTGGCTGATGAAAAAAATGCGATCCTAGAAGTTCGTGCTGGTACCGGTGGCGAAGAGGCCGCACTTTTTGCTTATAAGCTCTTTGCGATGTATCAAAAATATGCTGAGAAACGTCGCTGGAAATTTGAAATTCTTTCAATTTCAGACACAGGACTCGGTGGTTACAAAGACGCTTCTGCGTCAATTAATGGACGCGGAGTTTTCGCGCGTTTGAAATTTGAATCCGGCGTTCATCGCGTACAACGCGTTCCAGAAACTGAAAATCAAGGTCGCGTGCACACTTCAGCAGCAACTGTTGCCGTACTTCCTGAGGCGGAAGAAGTTGATATTAAAATCGAAGAAAAAGATTTGCGCATTGATGTTTTTCGTTCATCTGGCCCAGGCGGACAATCAGTTAATACTACAGATTCAGCAGTGCGCATCACTCACATTCCAACGGGTGTTGTGGTGTCGATGCAGGATGAAAAATCACAGATCAAAAATCGTGAAAAAGCGATGAAGATTTTGCGCTCAAGAATTTATGATGCAGAGAGAGCGAGAATTGATAAAGAGCGTTCTGCATCAAGAAAAGAACAGGTGGGAAGTGGCGACAGATCTGAGCGAATTCGTACTTACAACTTTCCGCAAAGTCGGATTACTGATCACAGAATTAATCTCACCAGCTTCAGAATTGACGGAGTGATGAATGATGGCGAGCTGGATGAGTTTATCGAAGCTCTGATTGCAGATGATCAGGCGAGAAAGTTGTCAGAGTCCGATTAGAAGTTTTAGAAATTTTCTTGGTCGAGGGAAGTTTTGACCAAGAATTTACACCTCAAAAAAGTAAGCAGTAGATTCTCCCCAACTAAAGGTAAATTTTTCGCTACCAAGTGTCTTGAATGCCGGATTGGCAAGGGCGCGAATGATAGTGACGATTTTTGTTCCAGGCTTTAATTCAGCCAAAAATTTCTGTTCTAATTTTTCAAGTAACTCGCGGTCTTTGAAGGGGTGATTAAGAAAGATGAAATCAGCCTCATGCAAATCGGTGTCAAAAATGCTTTCGTTAAAAAGATGTAATTCGCGATATCCGAGTTCGTCTTGAACCGTATGCTCAATTTCATCGACAAAGCGTTGCGCAATCTCGCAAGCCTTGTCATGCAAGCCAGCAAGGAGTTCGATGCCGATTGATTTCTGAAAATTAAATAAAAGATGTGACTGCATCACCACTCTTCCAGTTCCAGATCCGAGATCAAAAAACACCGCATCATGCTTTGGATTTGCCCTCATCACGATCGATTTCCAAGTTGCAAAAGGTAATTCGCCATAAAGCAAACCTTCCGTTATTCCGGCTTCTGCGCGAGCTTTGTTGGAAATACTGTAGCCGTTAATTTCGCCGTAAAGTTGATTGAAGTATTGTTCGGCGAGAGCTGAATCTAACATGTTTTTTAAGTAATTTAGTAAGAGCCAAAAATCATTGCTGGATTAGAGCTATCTCGACGAGTTTGTGAGTCGATTAGTTGCGTATTCGCAGCCTTATGTTCTTTGGCGTATTGATTGCGATAAAACATAAGAAGTTTGTCCATCTTAGCTGTTTTTCCACTTAAATCTGGAGAGTCAGAAGTTGTTACTTCGACAGAATGTTGGTCAAAATAAAGTTGGACGTAGTTGAAGGTTGTTGGGTCTTTGATGCTTGGAAGATTTGTTTTACGGAAGAAAAATTCGTGCGAGACTCTACTGTCTTCGTCATTGGTCCAGGAAATTTTGACTAATCCAAAAAACTCTGCGTCATTATTCATGTAAAAAGACTGACTTCTGTTTTCGCCGGGATTCAGTGTTGATAAGCTCAAAACATGCTTCTTTGACCATTCGCAGTTAATATTTTTAATCGGCTTTAGACTGGCATTGCTGATATAAATCATCGGACTCTCAAGAGTAGCTCTGCAAGAAATCAGCAACAAGCTAAGTAGTAAAAACTGAATATTTTTTAACATTTTTTTTCTTGAAAAAGTTCGCGGGTTTTGATTGCCTTGGCAAAGCGAGAGAAGGCAAAAAGTGAGCTGTAGATAATGCCATTGAAGCCATAAATAAAATAACGGCGTACAAAATAGGCTTTAAAAAAAGTGAATAGTGGAGTGAAAAAAACTTTCAACAAAGAGGGATTTTTTCCCTTTGCGAATGAATCTTGCGCCTGCATTTGCGAGTAAGAATTTAGCTTCTCAATCCAGTGAGAATAAGAGCGGAAAGATTGATGAAAAATGATGTTTTTGAGTTGAAGAATTTCGCATTTTGCGCTGCGAACTTCGACGGAGTCGTGGACTGAACTATTTTTAAACCCAGCTAAATCCTTATTATAGAGACGTAATTGGTTGTAATAGTAAGCCCATTTTTGAGGTTGAGTTTCGAAGCGAAATTTATTGACGATTTTAACGCGAAACCCAGCGACATTTTTGCTGATTCTTTGAGAAAAAATTTCTTTAATTTCCGCCTCTAATTCCGGCGATATTTCTTCGTCCGCATCGATGTTTAGGATCCATTTATTTATACACTTACTCTCGCCAAATTTTTTTTGCTGACCATAGCCTTGCCACTTATTGAACAAAACTTTTGCTCCAGCTCCTGCGGCAATTTTACAGGTTTCATCACTACTTCCAGAATCAATAACTAAAATTTCATTGGCGATTTTTTTTACGGCATTAATTACCTGCGCAATTCGATCTGCTTCGTTTTTGGTAATTATGAAAACTGAGATTGGCAGCATAAAAAAATTGATATTTAAGGCGTAAAAAAATATCTAACCTAGCTCCCCCTCCAGTCAATCTAAAATCTGAATATCATGTCAAAAAGAGGCATCATTATTGTCGCCGCCGCCGCTTTGTTAATCGGATTCGCAGCCCTCGTAGTTCATAACTACAAAACGAAAACTTCTTACAAATACGCAGAAAAAACTGCGGAAGAATTAAAGCCAGAACAACATCCGCAAGATGCTGTTAATGAAGCTGTAAACAAAGATGCTGCTATTGACGAAGCCAGAAAAAACAGTGAATTGTTAAAAGTTTTGCCAGGAGATTTTATTCTTGGAGACAAAGAGGCGCCGGTTCTTTTCATCGAATACGCATCACTATCTTGCCCACATTGCGCAGATTTTTCGCGCGAAGCGTTCGAGAGATTAAAGAGCGAATATATTGATTCTGGTAAGGTAAAATTCATCTTCCGTAATTTTCCTTTGAATCAGCCAGCGCTTGTTGCGGCGATGTTTGCGGATTGCCAAGCGAACGACAATAAAGACCAGGCAAATGAAAAGTATTTTCTAACGCTGAAGGCTTTATTTAAAACTCAAGACGCCTGGGCTTTTGACGAAAAATTTGTCGAGAAGCTTGAGGCGATTGCCCAGCTCGATGGAATGAGTTCCGATCGTTTTAAAAAATGTCTAGCCGACAAAGCGCTTCAGGATAAAATTCTTAATGCTCGCATGGAAGCCGCTAAATCTCTACAAATGCGCTCAACTCCAAGCTTCTTCGTTAATGGCGAAATTGCTGAAGGATTTGTTGATTACAAAGTTTTGAAAAAACTGATCGACGCAAAACTTTCTGAAAAAAAGTAAAGTGACTCAAAAGCTCCTCATCAAAAATCTGGTTAAAAATTTTGGCGATAAGCAGGTTCTTACCGGCGTTGATTTGCAGGTGAATAAAGGCGAGTCGGTGGTGATTCTCGGCGGTTCAGGAAGTGGTAAATCTGTGCTGATTAAAATCATCGCCAATCTAATGAATCCAACATCTGGATCTATTCAAATTGATGGCAAAGAAGCTACAAATATAGGCGCAAAAGATCGCGACAAGCTAATGGAAAAATTTGGATTTCTTTTTCAAGGCGGCGCACTTTTTGATTCGCTGCCAATCTGGGAGAATGTTGCTTTTCGCCTGCTCAATCATCAAAAAATGAATAAAAAAGATGCGCGAGAAATCGCCTTACAAAAGTTGCGCGCTGTCGGATTAAGCGAAAGAACCGCAGATCTTTTTCCTTCCGAACTTTCTGGTGGAATGCAAAAACGCGCGTCACTTGCGCGGGCTATTGCTGCCAATCCAGAAATTATTTTCTTTGACGAGCCCACAACCGGCCTTGATCCAATCATGGCTGACGTGATTAATGATTTGATCGTTGCCAATTCAAAAAAACTCGGCGCGACTACGATTACGATTACGCATGACATGCAATCTGCGCGTAAAATTGCCGACAAAATCGCAATGCTTTTTGAGGGAAAAATCATTTGGTTCGGCGATGTAAAAGACATGCATTCCTCTAACAATCCTTACCTCGATCAGTTCATTCACGGACGCGCTGAGGGACCAATTAATTTTTTGACCAAATGAAAAAACGTTTCTCGATCGCTATACTAAAAAAACGCTGGGCCTTCTCTCTTATTGAGCTATCAATAGTTATACTAATCATCGGAATTGTCGTCGCTGGCATTACGCAAGGCAGTCGATTGGTGCGAGAAATGCGCATCCAAGCCGCAGCATCTTTAACCAAGAGTTCAGGAATTAATGGAATTAAAGGATTGTCTATGTGGCTTGAGACAACATCAAGTTCCTCAATAACAAGCTCAACT
>CAMBFP010000010.1 GCA_945865745.1 Rhizobium sp. Q54
GGGGTAGAAAATGATGAATCTTATTTTGAAGCCAAAAAAGTTTTTGGCCTTAGTTTTAAGGGAGTTGGATTTTCTTAATTGCGGCCATGTTGTCTTCCAGCCGAGCGATCTTTGGCTTCAATCATGCTAACCCAAAAGCCTTTGTTGCCGCGCTTGTTAAGAGTTTGTGCGGATTGAATGAGGTAAGTTAGTTTTTGACCCAAAATCATCGAGGTCCAAAAGCCAATAGGTTTAACAAAATCAACAATTTCAACCTTACTCATTTCTTGGCGATTTTCTTCTTGCTCTGCGGATGGAATTATTTCGTAACTACTCTGGGACTGATTTTTACTTTCCGCTTTGACCGCAGAATGAGCTCTCGGAATCTCGCGCTTTCTACGTAATTCATCCTCTTTTTTTGCGAAGAATTTTTCTTTCGGTTTAAGTACAGCGGGAAGATTTTTTTTAAGTTTTTTGTAGTTTTTGTGGGCTTGATTTAAGGCGAAGAAAAAAAACATCCGCGCCACAATAATCAGAAAGAAAAATGTCAAAAAAATCACTGCGGAGATTAAAGCAATTTTCATTTGCAGATTTTTTTTAACCGCTTGTAACTCTGGGAAAAGCCAATGAGCGAGTAAGTGTCATAAGCAATTTTGTTGTTAGAAGAAACGCTGGTCACAACCATGTCGGCATTTTTTTGCATCTCTTTAATGATGTTGATATCAGCACTTTTTTCATTAGCCCAAGCAAGAATTTTGTAAGGAAAAAGGTAGAATTTTTTTGAGCCAAAAGAGAGTTCAACATCCGAATCATTTTTGTAAATGAAGCCAGAGGCGGTAGAAATTTCGTCAGCGTCATTTTTAATGTTAGTAACTAAAAAGAATGACTCGCCGCGATTACGAATTGAGCCGCTGGTTTTAATCGGAGTGGAAGCGAGGTAGCACACGATTTGGTCGCCACGATTAGTTTTAAAAAGACTCCAATCTTGGAATTTTTCTTGCCAAGGTGAATCCCCAAGGGATCCCAAAGGAGGACTAATCTCTTCTCCAAAAACTGGGGAGATAAAGAAGATAAGGATTAGGAATTTATTAAAGAGTGATTTCAAAACTTGACTTTTGTTGCTTGAAAAATAGTTTGCCCAGCCCTTCATGAGGCCTTGAGTTGAAAGGTTCGGCGCGTTTTAAATCTAACTTTACAAATGTCACACAAAAAAATTTCTGAAGAAATGACTTCGCTTGAAAATGCGGCAAAGCAAGAAGAAGTTCAATCGGCTCACGAAGAAGTTGGCGAAGAAGCTCATGGCGAAAAGCATAGCCCACTCGCGCAATTTGAAGTTAAAAAAATTGTCGATTTTAAAATTGCTGGAACCGATTTTGGCTTCACTAATTCCGCCCTCTACATGGTGATTGCTACGTTTTTAATCATCACCTTTATGCTTGCGGCAACACGCAAAAAATTGCTCATTCCTTCACGTTTACAAGTGATTGCTGAGGGAGTTTATAACTTCATCAACGACATGATTTTAAGTTCAATTGGCGAAGAAGGCAGAAAGTTTTTTCCACTAATTTTTAGTCTCTTCACCTTCATTTTGCTTTGTAATGTTCTGGGAATGACTCCTTACAGCTTTACGTCGACAAGCCAAGTAGTTGTCACGCTTTCTTTGGCCATGGTTTCTTTCTTAACAATTACAATTTTTGCAATTGTGCGTAACGGATTTTTCGGATTCCTGCACATGTTTTTACCAAGTGGCGTACCGATGTGGATGGCTCCGGTAATTTTCTTAATCGAGCTTTTTTCTTTCTTGATTCGGCCAATTACTCTCTCAGTTCGTCTTTTTGCTAATCTTGTTGCGGGCCACGTTCTGCTTAAGGTTGTCGCAGGTTTCATCATTTCTCTTGGCGTGATTTTTGGCACTCTACCATTCTTATTCAGCGTTGTGATGATTGGCTTCGAGCTTTTCGTTGCAGTGCTTCAGGCTTATATTTTCTCGATTCTTGTTTGCGCTTACTTCAGCGAAACTGTGAGAGCTCACTAAGTTTTGACTTCTGTCCATCGAGTCAAAAAAATTCCCAACCAATGGGGTTTTAGATGGATAATTTTAATTTTTAAAAATCATGGAAATGGTCTCTTTAAAATTCATCGGTGTTGGTCTTTGCTCAATCGGCATGGCTGGCGCTGCGATTGCAATTGGAAATATCTTCGGATCTTTCTTTAACAGTTTAGCGCGTAATCCATCTGCTGCTCCGAAGATTGAAAAATACATCTACATCGCTGTGGGTCTTGCCGAAGCTATGGGTATCTTCGCGGTACTTTTGGCATTCCTTGTAATGTTTAGTTAGTCAGAAAAAAAGTGGTCATTCTATAAAAAGAGTGACCACTTTTTAATTTTTTTAATCATGCCTCAGTTCGATTTCTCTACATATAATCCACAAATTTTTTGGTTTCTTCTTTGCTTCGCCTCCCTTTATTTAGCTGCATCATTTCTCATTCTGCCAAGAATTCGTGACATCATTGCCGCGAGAAAAAATGTTGTTGATTCAAGTAAAGAAAATTCTCGCAAGCTCGAAAAACAAATTTTTAAGTTGCGACATGAGGCGGAAAAAATGCAGCAAGAAGCGAGTGGGAATTACGAAGATAAAATGGACGAAATTTCGCGCCGCGCTATTAAAGAAAGAGATCAAGCTCTTACCAATCTTAAGAGCAGTCTCGATGAAGCGGTAAAAAAATCGCGCGCTGAACTAAAATCTCTTCTCGAAAAATCTGAAATAAAAGCCACTTCGGCAATTCAAGATTTAGTACAAAATATTAAGACAAAAATTCTCAGCTAATATGTTTCACTTCGACGAAAAATTCTGGTTGGCGATTGCCTTTTTTACCTTTGGCGCCCTCGCTGCAAAATATATTTGGCCTTTGCTGCGCAAGGGCTTGGACAATAGCTCAAAAAAAATCGCTGAAGAAATTCTTGCGGCAAAAGAGATGAAAGAAAATGCCGAAAGATTATTAGTGAAGGCGGAAAAGTTTTACGAAGAAGCAATGCTTTTCACGGCAAAATTAGCGAAAGATACTGAAGATGAGGTTCGAAAATTAGCGGATGAATCGCACCAACTTCTTGAAGAAGAAATAAGTAAAAGAAGAGCTGGCGCACTAGACAGAATAAAGACCGAGGAAGATTCTGCAATTCGTGAATTGAAAGTAAAAATTGTTAATTTGGCGCTCGGAAAATTGACTACGGAATTAAATCTCAATCAAGAAGGCCACGAAAAATTAATTGAAAAAACTTTGAATAATCTTGGCAAAACGGTGCATTAATGAAGTTCACTCTTTCCTCGCTGAAGGAATATTTAATCACCAAAGCCTCGCTTGAAGAAATCTGTGCGAAGCTTACTGCAATTGGCCTTGAAGTTGAATCGGTTGAAGACAAAGCAAAAACTCTCTCGGCATTTTCGGTGGCAAAAATTCTCGAAGCCAAGCCGCATGAAAATTCTACCAAGTTACAAATCTGTTCAGTTGAAACAAAAGATTCTGCTACTCCATTACAAATTATTTGTGGCGCGCCAAATGCTCGTGCGGGTTTAAAAGTTGCCTATGCACCGATTGGTTCAGTCATTCCAACTAATCAAATGGTAATTAAAAAAGCCAAAATTGCCGGAGTTGAAAGTAACGGAATGTTGTGCTCGGCTCGTGAATTGAATCTTGGAAATGAAGATGCCGGCATTATTGAAATCGCTGATAAATGGTTAGTTGGCACTAAGGTTACCGAGGTTTTTTCGCTGAATGATGCTTTGATTGAAATTAACGTTACGCCAAATCGCGGTGATTGTTTGGGAGTTTATGGAATCGCGCGAGATCTAGCTGCAAGCGGCATAGGTGAATTAAAAAATCTCGAGATTAAGAAAATTTCTGGGCAATTTTCTTTTCCATTCGAAGTAAAAAATGAAGCTACTGAGGCCTGCAATTACGCCGCTTTTTGTCAGATTAAAAATGTTAAAAATTGTGAGTCACCAGAATGGCTGAAGAAAAAATTAGAAGCCCTCGGAATGAATCCAATTTCAGCAATTGTTGATGTCACCAATTACGTCATGCATGTTATTAATCGTCCGATGCATGCTTACGACGCGAATAAAATCAAGGCCCCACTTGCAATTCGTTTTGCCAAAAAAGATGAAAAATTTACCTCTCTTAAGAAAGAAGAGCTCACTCTCGATGAAAAAATTTTAGTCATTTCTGATTCCGAAAAAGTAATCGGAGTAGCCGGCGTGATTGGCTCAATGAGTTCATCATGTGAATTAGAAACTACAGAAATCTTACTTGAGTCAGCATTTTTTAATCCCTCATCAATTGCCTACTCTGGACGTAAATTAAATATCTTCTCCGATACTAGACACCGTTTTGAGCGCGGCGTTGACGAGGCTTCTTGTGAGTTGGGAATTGATTTTGCGGCACAATTAATTTTAGAAATTTGTGGCGGCGAAGTAAGTGAAGCAAATTTTGTTGGTACAAAATCTCCGACCAAAAAAATTAATTTTGATTTCGCAAAAATTAAAAAATTAATTGGTCTTGAAGTTGCGCCAGAAAAGGCGTTTGAGATTTTAACAAAACTAGCTTTTCGTCACTCTTGGGCTGTTCAACAGTCTGGCGACATCGGCAATTTACACTCACAAGATTCTCAAAATCCTGCACATTCAAAAGATGCTGTAAAAGAGCTGGAAGTAGAAATTCCTTCACATCGTCACGACATTTTTTCTTCCGAAGATCTTGTTGAAGAAGTGGTAAGAATTATCGGCTACGACCAGATAAAATCACAACCACTCATTACTAACAGCTTACCATTTAATAATGATGCGGTCAGAGCTAATTTGGTTGCTCAAGGTTTAACTGAAATAATCACTTGGTCTTTCGTTGACGAAAATCTTGTCGAATTTTTTGCTGAAAAAAATGAAAAATTAATTCTAGCCAACCCGATTTCTGCGGAGATGAATCACATGCGACCTACTCTGGCAATGGGTCTTCTTGCAACTTACCAAAAAAATTCTGCACGAAATTTTTCTGATCTAGCTTTGTTTGAGATTGGAAATGTTTTTATTGGCGATGCACAAAAGCCAATGATTTCAGGCCTTAGAGCGGGTAAGAATAAAGAGCAAAATCATTACCACGACGAAAGAGTTTTCGATATTTTTGATGTCAAAAAAGACCTTCTTTCAACTGTAGAAATTTTTGGACTACGCGCCGAGAGCCTACAAATTAGCGCAGATGAATCTCCAAAATATTACCATCCACATCGCAGTGCCGCGCTAAAATTAGGAAAAAATTTAGTCGGATTCTTCGGTGAATTACATCCGGCAATTGCTAAAAAATTCGACATCAAAGCGCGCGTAAATCTTTTTGAGATTTTTACCGACAGCTTGCCGGTCCAGCAAAAAAACGCGCGCAAGGCATTTACTGCAAACGATCTTCCTGTTGTTGAGCGCGATTTTGCTTTTCTTGCTGACAAAAACTTAGCGGTTGGAGAGTTGATTAAAACCATCTCCAGCACCGACAAACAGTTGATTAAAGAAGTAAGTATCTTCGATATTTTTAGTGGCAACAACATCGCGGAAGATAAAAAATCCGTGGCTCTGCGCGTTAAAATTCAACCACAGGAAAAAACTCTAACCTCGGAAGAAATTGAAGTGATTAGTAAAAAAATCATTGATGCCGTAGCTAAAACAGGCACATCTTTGCGCGTTTAATATCTCTTGGATTTTGATCTTGCGCAGTGATGAAGCCTTTGAGTTAGAAACTCTCTTCGAGTCATTTTTGCGAAGAGAGCAATCCTGGAAAAGCAAAAAAATCTCCCAAATGAATCTAGAAGAAAACAGAGCAGCTCTACTTAAATTGCCAAAACCGAAGGCGGTGATTTTCGATTGGGACAATACTTTGGTCGACACTTGGCCATTAATCCAAGCCGCAATTGACGCGACAATGCGCGCCACAGGAAGAGAAGAATGGGGCTTGGAAAAAGTGCGTAACAACGTACACAAATCTATGCGAGAATCTTTCCCAAAAATTTTTGGTGCCGAATGGGAGAAAGCTGGCGAGATTTACAAGAGTAATTACCGCGCCATGCATCTTGAACAGTTGCGACTTTTGCCAAATGTTATCGAACTAGTAAATGCGCTGGAAGAAATGGGCGTGGTGCAGTTTATAGTTAGTAATAAAATCGGCTTAACCCTGCGCAAAGAAGTGGCAAAAATTGGCATCGAAAAAAAGTTTTTTGCGATTGTAGGTTCGCTTGATTCATCTTACGATAAGCCAAGCAAGGACCCGGTTGATCTTGCTTTGCTCGGTTCAGATTTAGATCCAAAAAAAGATGAAATTTGGTTTATTGGCGACACAATTGCCGATGTAGAATGTGCTTGGAATTCAGGCTGTAGACCGATTCTTTACTACCATCCTGACAATAAAATTTCTTCAACGGTGTCAGAGAAAATTCTGCGCGAAGGCAGAGGTGGAGAGGGTTTTCTTCCCGCTTACTCTAATCATCAAGAGCTTGTTGAATTACTTGCCAAATTGAAATAGCTCCATATTTTCCGCGGCCTCTAACCACTTTTCAAAAATTAAAATTCATAAAAATGGCTAATACCAAATCAGCGCAGAAAGCTCTTCGCTCTAGTGCGCAAAAGAATGTAGTTAATGCTGCTAGAAAAAGCAGAATCAGAAGTTTTGCTCGTAAAGTTGATGATGCGATCAAGTCTAACGACGAAGTAAAAGCTCGCGAAGCCTTTAAAGCTCTTGAGCCAGAACTTATGCGCGGTGTAACTAAGAATATTTTTAAGATTAACACAGCGGCAAGAAAATTGAGCAGACTTTCTTCAGCGATTAAGAAAATTAAAAAATAATTTTGTTATGCGCCTGACATGTTCAGCATGTTTAGGCCTGTCACCACAAGCTCGTCGAAGGGTGGTATCATATTACAGCAATGAAGATCCTCTCCAAATTCCGTTCCGGACTCAGTAATACAAAAATCGATTTCATGAAGCCGCATAAAATTGCGCTTGCTGCTTCGGTTTTTGCTATTGTCGCTTCGTTGATTTTGGTTGGGATTAACGGCTTAAATTTCGGCATCGATTTCGCTGGTGGAATTTTAATCGAAGCAAAAATTGAAGATAATGTTGATGTGGCCAAGGTTCGCGATCTTCTTGTTGAGCAGGTAAAAGATGTACAAATTCAGAATATTGACGGGCAAGATTTATTGATTCGCGTTGCCAAAACCGATGAAGAGCAGTCTGTAGTTGTTAAAAAAATTCAAGAAATTCTTGGTAAAAATTTTAGTAAAATTGAGTACCGTAAAGTTGATTACGTTGGTCCGCAAGTTGGTTCAGAGCTTATTTTGAAAGGCTTCATGGCGCTGCTGATGTCATTCATTTTTATTATGATTTACATTTGGATTCGCTTCGATTGGCAATTTGGAGTTGGCGGAATTTTTGCCCTTCTTCATGATGCGGTTTTGACTCTTGGTTTTTATTCGGCTACTGGCCTCGAGTTTAATCTTACCTCAATTGCCGCGATTCTTACCATCATTGGTTATTCGATTAATGACTCGGTGGTGATCTATGACCGCATTCGCGAAAATTTACGTCGTTACAAAAAAATGAATCTTTCTGATCTCATTAACTCCAGCGCTAACTCAACTCTAAGCAGAACAATTCTAACCTCAGGAATTACACTAATTTCGATTTTGGCCTTGATTTTATTCGGCGGAAAAGTGCTCTACAGCTTTAGCGTTGCAGCCTTTTTTGGCATCGTGGTTGGAACTTATTCTTCGATCTACATCTCGGCACCAATTCTGATTTATTTGAATCCGCGCAAACAAGAGAAGAGTTGAGTTCAAGAGCCTAGAGCAAGTTTAGGTCGCTGTTATCTCTAGAATCACTAGAGCATTTTGATAAAAACTCCAAAAATACCACCAAGTAATTTGTGTGAAATTTTAAGGGCGTAAACAACGCCATGAATTAATTACAACTATAACATGCCTGACATCATTATTTATTCCAAAGAAGTTTGCCCATATTGCGTTAGAGCTAAGGCGCTCTTGAGCAGAAAGGGCGTAGAATTTACTGAGATCAAAATCACTGACGACAAAACCAGAGAAGAAATGATAAAAAAATCTGGTGGTCGCATGACTGTTCCGCAAATTTTTATCGGCAATTTTCATGTCGGTGGATGTGATGATCTTTATGCTCTTGATGCTGCGGGTGGGCTGGATAAATTATTAAAGAATTAATATTCATTCTGAATTGCCGAGTCGTTTGTCTTCTGCGTAATGATGAGTTTAATTAAGCGCTCATCATCTCAAGAGTGACAATCCAGAAATAATTTTTTTACAACCCCTTGTAAGGAGTTTGAACCTTCCTAACTTGCAGCTCTTCAAATTTTTAAATTCCCTTAAACTTTAATTTTTAACGACTCATGAAAGTGAAGCCTTTACATGATCGCGTCATTATTGAGCGCGTCGAAGCCGAAAGCAAAACTGCTGGCGGTATTATTATTCCTGATAATGCGAAAGAAAAACCTTCTGAAGGTAAAGTTGTCGCAGTTGGCGAAGGCCTTCGCGATGATCACGGCAAGCGCATCTCTCTTGATGTTAAAAAAGGAGATCGCGTTCTATTCCAAAAATGGGGTGGAGCTGAAGTTAAAGTTGATGGCAAAGAGCTCATCATCTTGAAAGAGTCAGATATTCTGGCTGTAATAGAATCTAAGTAAATTTTACTGCCTTGGTTTCGACTTCTCTCAACTGAAGGCGGAGTTTTGCCGCTGATTGAGCGAAGTCGAAACCAAGGCAAAAAACAATCAAACAAACGGAGTAAAAATGTCTGCAAAAGAAATTATTTTTGGAACCGACGCACGTGCGAGGATACTCGAAGGCGTCGATATTATTGCTAACGCAGTAAAAATAACTTTAGGGCCAAAAGGTCGTAACGTTGTAATTGAAAAATCTTTCGGCTCGCCACGCATCACTAAAGACGGCGTGACTGTTGCAAAAGAAATCGAACTATCTGACCGCTTCCAAAATCTTGGTGCGCAAATGATCAAAGAAGTTGCTTCAAAAACCAATGACACTGCTGGCGATGGAACAACTACTTCAACCGTTCTTGCACAAGCGATTGTGCGTGAAGGTGTGAAATCAGTTGCTGCCGGAATGAATCCAATGGATTTAAAGCGCGGAATTGATTTGGCTGTTGAAGCTCTAGTAAAAGAACTAGTGAAGATGAGCAAAAAGATTTCCTCGAAAGAAGAAGTTGCACAAGTTGCAACAATCTCAGCGAATGGCGACTCTGAAATCGGCAGAAAAATTGCAGAAGCTGTGCAAAAAGTTGGTCCAGATTCTCCAATTACAGTTGAAGAAGCAAAAGGCTTGGAGTTTGAAGTTAACGTTGTTGAAGGCATGAATTTCGACCGCGGATATCTTTCTCCTTACTTCATTACTAATGCCGAAAAAATGGCTGTAGAAATGGAAAATCCTTACGTTTTGTTGTTCGAGAAAAAAATCTCTAACTTACAACCAATGGTTCCATTGCTTGAGGCTGTAGTACAATCAGGTCGTCCACTTTTGATCATTGCTGAAGATGTTGAAGGCGAAGCACTTGCTGCTTTGGTTGTAAATAAACTTCGCGCTGGCTTGAAAATCGCAGCGGTGAAAGCACCAGGTTTTGGTGATCGTCGTAAGTCAATAATGGAAGATCTTGCCGTGCTAACTGGCGGACAACTCATCTCTGAAGACCTTGGAATGAAGCTTGAAACAGTTACTTTAAAACAACTTGGCCAAGCTAAAAAAATCATCATCGACAAAGAAAATACTACGATCGTTGATGGCTCTGGAAAGTCAGTTGATGTCAAAGCTCGCTGCACTTCAATCAAGTCACAAATCGAAGAAACTACTTCTGATTACGATCGTGAAAAACTTCAGGAAAGATTGGCCAAACTTTCTGGTGGCGTTGCCATCATTAAAGTCGGCGGAACTACTGAAATCGAAGTAAAAGAGAAAAAAGATCGCGTTGACGATGCTCTTGCCGCTACTCGTGCAGCAATGCAAGAAGGAATCGTTCCAGGCGGAGGATCAGCACTGCTCTTCGCCGGACGCGTTCTCGACAAAGTTAAAGGCGTAAATGAAGACCAGAATGTTGGTGTTAACATCATCAGAAAAGTCATCCAAGCGCCAATCCGTCAAATCGCTGAAAATGCTGGTTTTGATGGCGCAGTTGTTGCCAACCAAGTTTTGTCGAAAGGCCAAATTTCTTACGGTTATAACGCGCAAACTAATGAATATGTCGACATGTTCAAAGCTGGTATCATTGACCCAACGAAAGTTGTTCGCACCGCTTTGCAAGACGCTTCATCAGTTGCTGGCTTATTGATCACAACCGAAGCAGCAATTATCGAAAAGAAAGATGATTCGGCTGGACACAATCACCCACCAATGGGCGGCATGGGAGGAATGGGAGGTTTCTAAAACTCTCAAACTTTCAGTTAGAAAATAACAAAACCTCGGTCTCAGAAATGAGGCCGAGGTTTTTTATTATTTAAGCCGAGAAGTTTTTTACCCGCCTTGCGACTAGGTAAGATTTTCTTGTTTAAAGGCTTACCGCATCTCGATGAATTACGATGTTGATGTAGGTTTGGTAAGGAATGCCCATTTTTTCAGCTTTCAATTTCATAGCTTCAAGATCTCCTTCAGAAAGTCGGATCGTCACTGATTTTTTTGCCGCAATGTAGTTTTTTTTAGCAAGTTTTGGTTTAGCCAGATTTGCCTTCTGATTCTTAACTGGCTTGGCTTTATACAGATTTTTTTTGATCTCGTGCTCATATGAATCGAGTTTTATTTTCTTTTTCATAGAATTTTTAAAAATTAGTTATTTTTTACAAAGTAAGGACATCGTACATACAATGTCAATTTCGCTTTCATGAATAAAAGCAGCAACCTCTTCATCATAATTTTTCTCGGCTTGATCTGGTCGACTTTCGCAATTTTTACTAAAATTTCTGCCGAAGTTCTTCCGCCATTTTTTATCGCCTTTTCACGTCTAGCGATAGGCGCTTTATTGCTTTGCACTGTTATTTTGTTACAACGCAAAAAGTTTCTTTTTGTTAAAAATTTTAAATTTTATTTCGCCGTCGGGTTTTTCAATTCTGCTTTACCCTTCACGTTATTTGCTATTGCAGCTAAGTCTTTGGATAGCGGAATCATAGCCATTCTCGATGGCACAATTCCGATGTTTGAAGTGTTAATTTGTGTTCTAATTTTGCGTCGCAAAGCAGATTTAAATGCAGCAATCGGAGTAATTCTTGGAATGCTCGGCGTAATCGTTACATCTTACGGAAATGGCCCAAGTCTTGACCTCTCTCCAATTCACATCATCTCAATTTTAACAATTCTGTGCGCCTGCATTTCTTACGCCGGCTCATCGCTCTACATCAATTCTCACTGCCAAAATATCGAATCAATTACACTTGCTTGTGGCAGCGTTACCTGCGCCGCTTTGCTTTTATTGCCGTCAATTTTCTTCGTCGATTTTTCTGTAATCGATTCTCACGTAGGAATGTCGCTCTTTGGACTCGGATTTCTTTGCACCGGAATTGCCTATATTCTTTATTTCAAACTCGCTGCCGAAGAGGGTTCGCGCACCGCGGTCAGCGTGGTTTTACTCATCCCATTTTTTGGAACATTGATCGGAGTATTTTTTGCCGGAGAGACCTTAACTATTAATAAAATAATAGGCTGTTTGATGATTTTGACGAGCATGAAATTTATCCTAAACCTCTCACGCAAAAACTTCTTTAAGTCGAGAGAAGCGCATATTCTCTAGCGACGCTTTAAGAAAACTTGGTAAGCACGATGAAAATGGTAATTAAATTCTGCGCCAAAAATGAAGACGAGACTGATTAAATAAAAAAACATCAGCGATGCGATGATGCCGGCGAGTGAACCGTAAACGAAATTTACCTGATGAAAATCTTCCAAATAAATTTTGAATAAATTTCCAAGTAAAATCCAAAGAACTACCGCTAATATTGACCCAGGAACAGTTTGTGTAATTTTTTGTTTGGAATTTGGTAGCGCGTAATAAAGCAAAGAAGTTGCGCAGGCAAGAAGACAGAAAATTGCAATTTGGCGCAAATAAAAAATATCAAAATCAGTGACTTGAATTCCTAAGTGGAACTTGTCGTCAAACTCTTTCAAAAATGTTGGCACGATAATGAAGATGAAAATTCCACTAACGATGGTGAAGATAATCACGAAAAATTCGAGAATGCTAACGAGACGACGCAAGATGTAAGTAGGTGGGCATGTAACGCGATAAGCACGATTCAAAATTGTTCTACAACCTTCGACTGAAGATGATGCTGTCCAGATCACGCCAATAATTGCGATAGTTAGAAAACTTTGTTCGGGCCCAGAAGTGATTTCATTAATTCGTGGAGCCAAGGCGTCACTGATTTCTTTCGGTGTCGAAGAAATTATGACATTGATGATTTGAGTTCCGGCTTCGGAAGCGCCGAAAAATCCGATGATTGCGATTAAAAAAATCAGTGAAGGAAAAAGTGAAAGTATGCTCAAGAAAGCCAAGTATCCAGCATGCTCAATGCCATCATGACGAATAGTATCAATCACCGAGATGCGAGTAATTTGCGCGGGAATAAGAAGGTATTTGTGAAATAAATAATTTAATTGCGAGCGCCGCTGGGGAATTATTTTAGGCATTATTAGCAGGCTTTTTTAAAGAATAATCCTTCGAGCAAAAACTTTTCGCGCGAGAAAATTTTTTGAGATTCTTGTCTTTTTGTTTCGAGACTGCCGACGATATTTTTGCAGCCAAAAACTGTTGCCTGCCACTCAATCCAGCGAATCAACATTTTGCCAACGCCAATGCCACGCTTGGTGCGATCAATCATAAAATCTTCAACCTCGATTGCCTTGCCATGTTGTAATTTACGAATGATGCGAATGCCGATTATGCCAATGCAGCGACCATTTTCAACGGCCTGCTCTTCAAACACCGCCGCCATTTTGTAGCCGCGCTGCATTTGATTTAATACGTCTTCGACATAAGTTTCTTGATTCAAATTTTCGTAAATTTGCCGAAGAACTAAGTAAGTCTCGGCAATTTCTTTGCGAGTTTGAATTTCTTTCATTTGCATTTTGTCGGGATTTCTGGAGAAATTATTTTTATGCTGAGCTTGTCGAAGCATGGTTCTGAAGGCAAAGTTTAATTACAAAATAATCAATAAAAATGACGAAAACAAAAATCCCAGCGGCAAAAATCCCAGGGGCAAAAATTCCAGCAGCAAAAATCAAAAAAGTTGTTCTCGCTTATTCTGGCGGGCTCGACACCTCAGTAATTTTGAAATGGTTACAAGAAAATTACGGCTGCGAAGTGATTACTTTCACTGCTGATTTAGGTCAGGGCGAAGAGCTTGAACCGGCTCGCGAGAAAGCAAAAAAAATGGGCGTTAAACAAATTTTTATTGAAGATCTGCGCGAAGAATTTGTGCGTGATTACGTCTTTCCAATGTTTCGTGCTAATACTTTGTACGAAGGTGTTTACTTGCTTGGCACTTCAATCGCTCGTCCATTAATCGCCAAAAAACAAATCGAAATCGCTAAAAAATTAGGTGCTGATGCGGTTTGTCACGGCGCAACAGGCAAGGGAAATGATCAAGTTCGTTTCGAGCTCGCTTACTACGCAAATAAACCCGACATCAAAATTATCGCACCGTGGAGAGAGTGGGATTTAAACTCGCGCACCAAGCTAATCGCCTACGCCGACAAGCACGGAATTCCTGTTGCCAAAGACAAGCGCGGTGAATCACCTTACTCAGTTGATGCGAATTTATTGCATACTTCATCGGAAGGAAAAGTTCTCGAAGACCCGTCACAACCAGCTCCAGAATATGTTTACCAAAGAACTGTCAGCCCAGAAAAAGCGCCCGATAAAGCAACTTTAATCGAGATTGAATTCAAGAAAGGTGATGCTGTCGGAATCAACGGCAAAAAAATGTCGCCCGCTGAAATTCTAACAAAGTTAAATGAACTCGGCGGCAAAAACGGAATCGGCAGATTAGATTTAGTTGAGAATAGATTCGTCGGCATGAAATCCCGCGGCGTCTACGAAACTCCAGGCGGAACCATCTTGCTAGTTGCTCACCGCGCCATTGAATCAATTACTCTAGATCGTGAAGCAGCACATTTGAAAGATGAGCTAATGCCGAAATATGCGAGCCTAATTTACAACGGTTTCTGGTTTTCACCTGAGCGCGAAATGCTTCAGGCCTTGATCGACAAATCTCAAGAAAATGTTGAAGGAAGTGTAACGCTAAAACTCTACAAAGGATCTGCCACCGTAGTCTCAAGAAAATCTATAAAAAGTCTCTACTCTGAAGCCCACGTAACCTTCGAAGAAGATTCCGTCTACGACCAAAAAGACGCGGCCGGCTTCATCAAACTAAACGCCCTTCGCTTAAGAATCGGCGCACGAGTAAAAGCGAAAAGCAAAAAATAAAAGTAAGTCTCTCCGCCGGTTGAGCGAAGTCGAAACCAAGGAAAATCCACTCTGACTTTCCTTGGTTTCGACTTCGCTCAACCGGCGGAAATTTACTAGCGCCCGCGAGAGTGGATTTGCAATTCCAGCAAAGCTTCGCGCCATCAGTTTTGCTCTTGGATCTGGCTTTGTAATAAAATGCAAAATCCTAACCGCCAGTTAAGCAACTACCCCAACCGCTGGTTAAAAATTACGCTAACCGCTAGTTAAGAAATTGCCCTAACCCGCTGGTTGAGCGAAGTCGAAACCAAGGATGGCTCCTGCCGTGCAGATTTAAACAACTGCAGCAGGAATCTTCCTTGGTTTCGACTTCGCTCAACCGGCGGAAAAAACTACTGCCACCAGCATGATCGGATTTGCAACTTCCTTCTCTACGTTTACGTAAAACCTAAGATAAAAAATGAACGTTTGGACTGGGTTACAAACCCAACTCAACTGAAGTGTTCTGTCACACAAGAAATATTCGAGCAATAGAACAGGTATGATTGAAGAAATTTTACCAACGAAAAAGAACTAATAGACGCGGTTAATTCGGTCGGCGCTTCTATACAAATGATTCAGGATTACTTAGCAAAAAATCCACAATTTATCTCAAAAAATCGGATTAGGTTTCCAAGGGGGTTCATAAGGCCAGCGACTTATTTTCGTGATCGCTTATCGTTTG
>CAMBFP010000011.1 GCA_945865745.1 Rhizobium sp. Q54
AAAAACCAAATCACCTCAAATGGGCAGATGAAATTGCTAAAGCCTTTTTAGGCGGTTGCGTTAATCAGCCCGTGAGGGGCTGGCTAGAAATATCGGCCTGGTTGCCAATTGCTCAAGCGCCAGAGACAATTGATAAAATTGAAGCTTCAAATCATTTAAGGGTTTTGGAGAAGATGGATAATTATGTTATCGAGAAATTGGCCAAAGAGGCTGAATTAAGAAGGGCTGCTGGGGAAGCGGTTCATTCGACAATGGCTAGAGTGGAGATTGAAGCTGGCAATGCCTTATTTAGAGAAGTTCACAAAAAACTTCTTTCTAATGAGGATATTTCTGAATCTTGGCCAGGAGTTCCTAATTCAATTGCTTACGAAGATACAATAACAACATGGCTTACTAAAGAAAAAATCGAAGAGGCATATAAAGAAGCAAAAGAAACCCTGAGACAAAATCCTGAGGAAGTGGCAAACTATTTGGCCAAATCACATCATTCTGGAACTTGGGGTCTTGTTGCCTTTCCCCAAGAGCTAGAGGAAATAGACAAGAAATATGTAAAAAAAATGGAGTCTTTGAGTGAAAATAGCGCAGAAGATCTTAAAGAAATGATTTCTCTCGCTAAAGAAAAAGAAGTTGCGGTGATCAAGGCAATTATAGATCTTAGTGAGGCTCCTTTTAAAGCTAGAAGTAATGGCGCAAAAGCAGCAGCAGAAGAAGGTATTCCAAGGGGCATACCTTCTTCGCCGTCTAGCGAAAGTCTTAAAAGAAAAATAAGCTGTAGTGATCCAGACAATTATAGATCTTGGCGAGGCTTCTTTTAAGGATAGAGGTAAGGGCGCAAAAGCAGCAGAAGAAGATATTACAAGCGGCAGATTATCTTCATCGTCTATCGAAAGTCTTGGCGGCAATAAAAAAGGCGGCTCGAGATGTGTAATTTTGTGATTTGAAGTTATTTCTTAAAAAACTTCGAACTCAAAAGATTTAACTTAAATCTCTCTTTATCGCAGGCAGGTTTTAGATCAAAGGCTTGGTTTGCAGCGGTTTCTTTAGGAATTGCATCATCAACTTTTATTGCGCGGATTATTGCGCGGAAAAAAATTGGTGACTGAGGCTTAGAAAAAAAATTTTAGAGAAGTCGAATAAAATCAAAATCATCAGATTTTTTATTCTGAGTTGGTGCAGAATCTTTAGGAGATTTGCGAGAAGATTTGGATGGCTTTAAGTTTGTTAAGCTAAAATCTTTTTCTGCAACCGCATGAATTCTTCCGCCTTTTCAAATAAAACTAGATCAGCTCGTTAAACTCTTTAATCGCATAACGATCAGTCATGCCGGCGATGTAGTCAGAAATTAAAATGGCGAGAATTTTGGGGTCAGAGATTTTTGCAGCAAGCTCGGCGCGCTCGTCAGGCAGGCAACTTGGCGAATTCATGTAGAAATCAAATAATCCGCCGACGATTTTTTTGGCGCTCGCGGTCATGCGATTTACGGTTGAGTGACGATACATGTTTTCCATCAAAAACTTCTTCAGTGCTTGATGTGCGAATTCCATCTCGAAGGAAAAATGAACGAGAAGTTTTTTGGCTTCTCGAATGTCTTTTTCGCTTTCAATTTTATTATCGCTGAGATTTTTTTTCGTCTGTTCGATTGCATTCATTACCATCGCCAGAGTGAAGCGTTTCTTGGCTTCGCCAACTAGCATTTCGTGTTTTATTTTTGGATATTTAGCGAGAATTTCTTGGTAAATTTTTCCAATTACTGGCAAAGAAAAAAGCTCTTCGACCTTAAATAAATCAGCGCGCAGACCGTCTTCAATGTCATGATTATTGTAAGCGATATCATCAGAAATTGCAGAGATTTGCGCCTCGAGTGAGGGGAAGTTTTTTAGATCTAAATCATGCGCAGCGTTATATTTGCCAATGTAATCCTCTGGATCAAAAACTGGGCCATTATGCTTCACTACACCTTCAAGCATTTCCCAAGAAAGATTTAAACCTTCGAATTCGATAAATCGCGTCTCTAGTTTTGTAATAATTTTTAGCGTATGTCCATTGTGCGAAAAGCCACCGAATGGCTGCATTTTCTCATTTAATGCATCTTCGCCAGCATGGCCAAAAGGTGTGTGACCTAAGTCGTGAGCAAGAGAAACTATCTCGGCCAAATCTTTATTAACCTTTAAAGCACCAGCAATCCAACGTGCGATTTGCGCAACTTCAAGTGAGTGAGTTAATCGCGTACGATAGTGATCACCTTCATGATTCACGAAAACTTGCGTCTTATATTGAAGTCTTCTGAAGGCAGAGGAGCCAATAATTCGATCACGATCACGACCAAAAATTGAACGGAATTTTGAATCATCATAAACTTCATGATACAAGCGCCCGCGCGACTTCATTTCATCAACAGCAAAAGGAGCGAGTTCAAAATCTATCATAATTTTTTAGCAATAAGGTAGGCAACTGCCAGAGTCACGACTACAATTTTAAGCGCAAAAATCGTAGCTTTGATCATGATGCGCTTCGTGTTAATATTAAGAGCGGGATGCCCAGCGGCGCGATTTTTTCTCACTATTTTTTTAAGTAATAATATCTGTATTGAGCAATTATCACACGATCATCTTCAGCCAAATAAACCGAGGAATTTTGGCGAGGTGAATCGCTTCTCGAGTGAAATTATCACGTGTTTATTTGCGCTAAATAGACCTGGTTAAACAACCCCTAATTTCTTTCCGACCTTGATGAAGGCTTGAACGGCGCGATCAAGATGATCTTTTTCATGAGCGGCAGAAATTTGCACGCGAATCCGCGCTTCGTTTTTTGGCACAACCGGAAAAGAGAAAGCGATCACGTAGATTCCTTCTTCTTCAATCATAATTTTAGCAAATTTGCTCGCAAGAAGAGCGTCGCCAAGCATCACTGGAACTACTGGGTGCACGCCATTTTTATCACGCACATCAAAGCCGGCTTCAACCATTTTTTTGCGGAAGTAAGCGGTGTTTTCAGCAAGCTTTTTAATCAAAGTTTTTGAGTGAGAAATCATGTCGAGAATCTCGATTCCAGCTGAGGCAACTGCTGGCAAAATATTGTTTGAAAAAAGATAAGGACGCGCCTTGTTACGTAATTTTTCGATGATTTCTTTGCGTGAAGCAATAAAGCCTCCACATCCACCACCCAATGATTTACCAAGGGTTGAAGTGACGATGTCAACACGACCTTCAACGCCATGAAATTCTGCAGTGCCACGGCCATTTTCGCCAATAAATCCGGTCGCATGGCAATCATCAACCAAAACTATCGCATCATATTTTTCAGCTAAATCGCAGATTGATTTAAGATCGGCAATATCGCCATCCATTGAGAATACGCCGTCGGTGACCAATAAACGATTTCTATGTTTTTGTGCTTCTTGTAATTTTTTTTCTAAATCTGCCATATCGTCAAATTTATAGAAATAGCGCGCAGCCTTACAAAGCCTGATTCCATCGATGAGACTCGCATGATTTAGATCGGCAGAAATTATTGCATCTTCATTATCGAGAAGCGCCGAGAAAACGCCGCCATTAGCAGTAAAGCAGGAAGAAAAAGTGACCACATCTTCAAATCCCAAAAACTCAGCGAGCTTGTTTTCGAATTTTTTATGAATATCGAAAGTACCGCAAATGAAACGAACTGAAGCGGTGCCAAGGCCATATTCATCAAGAGATTTTTTAGCGACTTCGACCACGTTTCTGTTATTCGCCAAGCCGAGATAGTTGTTAGCGCAAAAGTTGAGAAGATTCTTTTTTATACCCTTATGGAGGATTTCGATGTTTGAAGATTGTGATGAAATAATTTCATACTCATCTTTGGCTAGCCCGGCTTCGCGGATATATTCAAGTTCAGATTTAATGCTGTTTAGAAATTCTGCTTTGATCATATTCAAATTTTTGATTGGGATAAAAATGCGACGATATTTCTCGCCCCAAGGAATTGACAAGTCAAAATTCTTTCATATTTTTCTCAACATTTCCAGCACCCGCAGCGAACCAAAAACTTCAAATAAAATCAAAATGAAAAAATTAATCGCCTGCCTAGTTGCCCTAACTTTCGTTGCTTCTTGTGCAAAATTCAGTGGCAACAAAGAAACTGGAGCCAACAAATATTCAGCTAAAAAAGAAGAATCTTCAAAAGTTGAAGTCAAAAATGAAAAGAAAGCTGAAAAAAAAGAGAAGAAAGCCAAAGTTAAAAAACACGGCGGATCAGAAGTAAAATAATTTACTATAGCCTCGACTCCTTACTTTACCTGGAGTCGGGGCTTTTTTGTTTGTGAAAGAATTCCAACTAATCAAAAAATTTTTTAAACCGCTTACCAAAAACCAATCGGCTGCCCGCGAACTTGCCGATGATGTTGCGCAGATTTCTGATCTTGTAATCAGCAAAGATATGTTTGTCGAAGATGTACATTTTTTACGCGCTGATGGTGGATTTAAAATCGCTTCTAAACTTTTACGCACAAACTTATCCGACTTAGCCTCTTCTGGCTCTACGCCGCTTTGCTACATGCTCGGATTTTCTAAAAATAAAAATACTGACGAAAAATTTTTACGCGATTTCGCACGCGGACTAAAATCAGTTCAAGATGAATTCGACCTTTATTTGATTGGCGGCGATACAGTAACTTCAGAAAAACTTTTCTTTTCAGTAACGATTTTTGGCAAAACAAAAAACGCTAAAGTTTTATCTCGTAACGCCGCAAAAGACGAAGACTTAATTTATGTTTCTGGATCAATTGGGGATGCCTTTTTAGGCAGAGTTCACAAGACTTCGGAATATTTTTTAAATCGTCATTTTTTCCCAACTCCACGCATCGAACTTGGTAAAAAATTACTCGAAAAAAATTTAGCAAAATGCGCGATTGATGTTTCGGATGGCTTACTTGCTGACCTGCAACATCTCTGCACAGCGTCAAAGCTAAAGGCTGAAATTCATCTCGAAAAAATTCCACTTTCGCCACTCGCAAAAAATCCTCTCGAACTACTTTCGAGCGGCGATGATTACGAATTAATTTTTTCGGTTAATCCAAAAAATCAGAAAAAAATTTCTACCTTGGCAAAACAGATGAAACTTGATTTAACCTGCATCGGGAAATTTACTGCTGCGAAGAAATGCGAGGTTATTCTTCTTGATCGCGGCAAAAAAATTAAGCTTAACAAATTGGGTTATGAACATTAACGAAATTCTCCTTTTCGGAAGCAAAAATAAAAAATACGCGACCTCGCTTAAACGCAGCTCTGCAGCGATAATAGATGTTTGGATCACTCTGCTTTTGCGCGCTTTTTTTGCACAAATTATTGGCTTACTTTGGCTGAACCAGCAAATGCTCGATTTCATCTTAGAATTTAAAGCTGAGTTCGGCACCGACATTCCCAAAAATACTCCGGAACATATCAACTTCATTATTCACCACCCCTTCTTCTTCTACATGCTAATCTTTTACGCTTTTATCGTGATGATTGGCGCAGTTTATCACTCTTACCTAAACTCTTCAGCCTGGAACGGCACAATCGGAAAGCGAGCAATGAAAATAATGCTAACTACGAAAAACGAACTGCCGATTACTTTCGGTCGTGGCATGCTTCACTACTTTCTTTCACTGCTTCCATTCGTATTTTTATTTTACTTACTCGCTTATCAAATTCGTTACGAGGTCAATCTCTACCAGGCCATTACATCTTCTGATGCCAATATTTTTCTTGGGATAGTTTTTGTGCTTTGGGTGCAAATTCACCTCTTCACCAAAAATAAAGTTACCGCTTATGACATGATTACAAATGTTGTCTCGATCAATGGAAGAAACAGCGCCAAGTGGCCTTGGTCTAAAGTTTAAAATACTCTTTTTTCACTCTTAATCTTAGCAAAAGCTGGAATTAAGGGCTATAAAATGAGTGAAGATAAAACCTAAAAAATGCAAAATGTTAAACATCTCTCAAAAAACTATTAACAGCAAAATCAGCTGCAACTCGGTTGGTTTGCATTCTGGTAACGACGTTAAAATGACGCTACTTCCTGCGCCATGTAACAGCGGAATAATTTTCCGCAGAATCGATGTCGAAAAAGGCAAAAATGAAATAAAGGCTAGTTACAAAAATGTTGTCACCACCAATCTTGGCACAACAATCGCTAACGAGTTTGGCACCAGAGTTGCAACTATAGAACACTTGATGGCTGCGATCTGGGGAAGCGGGATAGACAACCTCATCGTCGAATTAAACAGCGAAGAAATTCCAATCATGGATGGCTCTTCTTCGCCCTTTATGTTTTTGATTGAATGCTCTGGGGTCAATATTCAAGAAGAGCAGCGCCGCATGATTGAAATCATCAAGCCAATTCGCGTCGAAGAAAAAAATCCACTTGGCGACAAATTTATCGAGTTAACTCCCGCTCCAGAATTCTCGCTCGACCTTCATGTCGACTTTAATCACAAGCACATCCAACAACAAAAATTCGATTACCATTCGAGTCTAACTTCTTTTAAAAACGACATCAGTCGAGCACGCACTTTTTGCTTTCAGCATGAAATTGAGCACATGCACAAACTTGGATTAGCCAAGGGCGGGTCACTCAGAAATGCGATTGTTGTAAATGATGATGGCGTTGTGAACGAAGGTGGATTGCGCTACAAAGACGAATTCGCTCGCCATAAAACTCTCGATTTTTTAGGAGACATGTATCTAGCCGGACACTACATCATCGGCCACTTCAACGCTTCAAAAGTTGGGCATGGCATCAACAACAAAATGCTTCACGAAATTTTTGCAAATGAAGGAAGTTGGAGATTGGTTTAGTAAAACATTATACCTAAGAAAACTCTGAATAACTCACAAATCTCTTAACTCACAGCTAAGATTTTTAAATTTTTTAAATAGAAATTTATCTTTATTACAAGAAGAGACCCTGCTCAAGCAGATATAGCCCAGGATAATTTTTTATCGGGTCTTCGGGCTTGGGTTGAATTAGCCACTCCTGAAGAAAGAGGATCGAGAGTTGAGGCGATGCGAAGAATGATTGAGGCTAGGCAAAATAGAAGCACTGAACTTTCATTAGATGGACTTTGATTGTCATCCATTCCTGAGCAGATTGGGGATCTTGATGCTTTAACAAGTTTAAATCTTAACCACAATCTACTAACAACAGTTCACGCAAGAATTGGAGAGCTCGCCGCTTTGAAAACATTACATATTAGTTACAACCCACAACTAAACATGATTCCCGCGGAGATTTCTAATCTTAAAGCCTTAACACATTTATATATTTTCACAACCAGCTAACCACAATTCCTGAGGGGATTTTAAGTCTTCCTAATTTGAAAAGGTTAGATCTTAGAGGAAACAATCAACTACCACCCTCACCAGCTCTTATAGACAAATTATCCGAACTAGAAACAAGAGGTTGCGTCGTTAAATACCCAGATCAAATCACCATCGAAGTTCGAAAATCGCGCCAACAAGAAGGATTAAAATTAACATTAGAAACTCTCTCTGTGGCGAGCTACGATCATAAATCAAACCTCAGTAAATTAAGCCCTGGTGCAATTCGTGAAATTCTACGATTTACTTCCAACACATCCCTACTATCTGAAGCAGAGCAGGAAGCGGTCCATAAATCTGTTAGGGAAGTTTTAGAAGAAACAGACCAATACAGAGAATATGTCGAAAAAAATCCAAGAGCTGCTGATCAAAAATTAGCGAACGCCCCAAGTTCAACTGTTAAGGTTGAAGAATTTAATTCGGCGCCTGAACCTAAAGAAACTAACCAACCATCTAAGAGATAGTAAGCGCCATAGTTTAGGATATTCTAAAAAATCCATTAACCCCTTCCAGGTCATTAAATGCATTTGGAATTACCGTAAGGTCAGATACAGAGCGCTCAAAAAACCTTAAAGATCGCAAAAGATAATGATGATTTTGTTTCTTATCCTTCAAAATTTCCTTCAATAAAACCAAGCACTCTGAGGTTTTGTTCAAAATGCCTCAACTTGGCGCGATTTATTGACTACTCGATTTATCTAAGCAGGGTTTTGTTCAAGCAATGGCTGCTGGATCAGAGACGGCCATATTACAAAAAATAATTAAAAAATTATGAGAGCCCGGAATAAATCTTATAAGTCGCATATTTGGCCAACCTAGCACACGAGTTGACCCTCAAGATGATTTTAGAGCGGGACTCCAGGCTTGGGTTGAGTCAGCCCTTCCCGGAGAAAGAGGAGGTAGAGCTGAGGCGATGGGAATAATGATTGAGGCTAGGCAAAATAGAAGTACCGAACTCTCATTAGAGGGACTTGGATTGTCATCCATTCCTGAGCAGATTGGGGATCTTACTTATTTGAGAAGTTTAGATCTTTGGCACAACCAACTAACCACACTTCCTGAGCAGATTGGGGATCTTACTGCTTTGACAAGTTTAAATCTTCGCTACAACCAACTAGAAACACTTCCTCCACAGATTGTTAATCTTACTACTTTGAGAAATTTAGATTTTTTCAGCAACCGACTAACCACGCTCCCAGACTCTCTACTAAATTCACCAGCAGGATTACATCGCAACATCAATCTCGAATACAACCAAATTTCTCCAGCGGAAGCTGCCAGACTTAGCGCACTAGATTCAGCAGGAGGAGTAACTTTAGAAATATCAATTGAAGACCACCGCACTCTAGATGAAGCAGCGCAGCAAGAGCTAGCCAACTCAATCAAAGATAAAATCCTCCTCAAAGCCCCCGAAGAAAAGAAAGAAGAACTAAAAACATTACTCGATTCAGAACAGCTTCCTAATTTCAAACTATTCCTAGCAGAATGCACGCGCACGGAAGCGTGGAAATCTCACGAGACTGAAATGACCCAATGTCTTTTTGAAGTCGTAAATAAGATGAGCGAGAGCGAAGTGGTAAAAACAAAATGCGAAGCTCTGGCAGAAACGGCATTCGGCACTTGTGGAGACAGGGTTGGCCTAGCATTCGTGCAAATGCAATTAGCGCTTAATTCATCTGATAAAGAAGTGAAAGATATGACCCCACAAGAAGTTTACGATTATGCTAAACAAGAGAGCGTGATCAAATTTTTATCCGACAAAGCAGAGGCTAGAATTACAGAAATTAAAACAAGAGGTGGCGGCCTAGATCCAATAGAAACTCACTTGGCTTATTTACAAATTGGCAGTGATCTTGGGTTGAATTTGAGAGCTAAGGGTATGCTTTATCAAGCATGCTCAAATATGACGAAAGATGATTTAGATTCTGCCAAGGCAGAGTTCCAAGCATTGGATCTTCATCTTCAAACGGCCAAGCATCTTTACGAAGATGGAATGCTTAGAAAACATCCTTTTGTGCAAGGGGTAATTACTGAAGTTAGTGGAAGAGATGAGTTTTCTACGGATCAAAAAGAAAGTGAGAATTCTCAGGAATATAATACAAGACTGGGCGGTTTACAAAAATCAGTTGAAGAAGCTGCGATTACTGAAATTGGCGCGAAGTTTGATGGTCTTAGATATTCGGCTAAGGCAGGTTCTATTTCAGCTGAAGGCGGCGCTAGTCAACAAAATCCTGCGTCAACAACAACTCCTGCTGGCGGTTCGCCAGTCGTTGGTGGAGGCTACTTAGAAAATGGGTCGCCACGCTTGCCGTAAGAGCATTTTTCAAAAACATTAAGATCTTAAAGAATCTTTGGTTTGCGAGGTCTTTATGTCTTGCTGGAAGCTCTCGAGAATAGGATGCTATTTTTACATCCCTCAAAAAAGACCAAACACCACCTCATTAAATTTAGAATTATTTTTTTAAATATTTTAAGAAGTATAAAAACCCAGATGTTAGGAAGGTAATTACAGTCAATCTTTCAAAAAACAGTTCACTCTCGAAAAGATAAAAGGCGACAAAACAATTTCTTAAATTGCGTCAAAATTTAAAGTTTTTTTAACAAAAATTCATCATCGAAAAAAGCAGATTTTTCAGAGCGTCCTTAACAATATCCTTGTCTTGATCATTCACTGAAATCTTGCGCAGCGTTTATAAAAAAACTCTCTTCCGGCAGAGTTTTTGATTAAACAATTACCTGGGATAAATCAGCCCGCAGCCTTCGCTCGTTTTAAATCTTTCCGGAAAATTAATTTTCTTGTGAAAATCTCTTATTTTCTGCGCAAGTACGGAATAGAAAAAGTGAGAAAAAAATTTTACTGTTGCGGTTTAATTTGCCCAATATTGCCAAAAAATGACTTGAATAATCCGCGTTGATGATCGTCAACTTCAGTGTGATTAGCAGTAAAATTCATTCCCTGAAACTCATTCGCCAAACCAATATTGCGTAGCTCACTAACCACATCGGATTTATTAAAGCGTAACGCCAAAATTTTGCGCTCAATAATTTTTGGTTTGAAGAATAGAAAATGATTCACGTCTTCTGCATAATAAATCCAAACCTCGTCATCGTCAAAACTTGCGACAATAGTTGGCGAACCCATTAGTTTTGAAACCCTCTCTTTGCTTGTCACTCCATCCTGCACCATTTGGTAATCAGACATATCAAACATGTAGCCATGTTTCTCGAGTCTTGAGACGCAAGAAGCCAAGGGGAAGATCGTGACGAAGAGTAAAAATATTTTTAAGAAATTTTTCATTGTGTTTAGTGAAGTCGTTCCTACCTTGCCCGCCCTTTTTTACCAACCGAAATTCAAGTAACAATGGCAGTCCCTAAAAAGAAAAAATCGATCTCCCGTAGTGGCATGAGAAGAGGTAGCAATGGAACATTCGAAGCTGATTTTCCGAATGTTACTACCGATAAAACTACCGGCGAATTCAAACTTTCACACCACATCTCAGTTGATGGTTACTATAAAGGTAGAAAGGTTGTCGCTGACAAAAAGAAGAAACCTTCGCAAGAAGAATAATCTTTCAACGTGGCTAAAAAAATCACAATCGCACTAGACTGCATGGGGGGTGATAGATCTCCTCAGGTTGTTATCGAAGGGGCAGATAAAATTGCCTCTACGAATTTCGATGCGCATTTTTTGTTTTTTGGAGATTCAAAAAAAATCCTGCCAATCGTTAGTCACTGTAGATATCTCAAGGGTCGTTTCGACTTGATTCACACTGACGATTTTATTTCTTCCGACGAAAAACCTTCGACCGCATTACGTCGCGGCACTAACTCCAGCATGCGTTTAGCCATCGACTCAGTGAAAGATGGTCGTGCTGATGTTGTCGTCTCAGCCGGAAATACCGGAGCTTTGATGGCAATCTCCAAAGTCGTTTTACGAATGCTGCCTTCGATCGATCGCCCCGCTATCGTGACCTGCATTCCTAACGCAAAAAAACAAGCCACTGTCTTTCTAGACATGGGCGCAAATGTTGAATGCAGCGCCGATGTTCTATTTCAGTTTGCTGTTATGGGCTCTGCCTTCGCGCGCGCAGTATTAAAAATTTCCAAGCCAACCATCGGCGTACTTAACGTCGGATCAGAAGAGTTAAAGGGACATGAAGACGTTCGCAACGTCGCAGAAATGCTCAGAAATAGCGCCCTAAAAGATCAGTTTCATGGTTACGTTGAAGGCAACGATATCGCCGCAGGAACCGTTGATGTTGTAGTAACGGATGGCTTCACTGGTAACATCGCCCTCAAGGCTATCGAAGGCATGGCGAAGATGGTTTCTGGTTTAGTTAAAGAAGGTTTTAGAAATTCGATCTGGTCAAAAATTGGCTACTTACTCGCCAGTGTTTCACTCTCAAAATCAATCAAAGCAGTAGATCCCCGCCTTCACAACGGCGCGATGCTTGTTGGCTTAAGTGGCGTTGTAGTTAAGAGTCACGGCAGCGCCGACGTACTTGCTTTTTCCAATGCAATCAAAGTCGCGATCTCTTTGGTCGAGAATAAAATCAACGAGCAGATCATCCACGAGCTGCAGCAGCAAAATCATGCAAAGTAGAATAATTGCCACCGGCTCACATCTTCCACAAAAAACCGTCACCAATTCTGATCTCGTAAAAACTGTTGAAACTTCCAACGAGTGGATCATCGAACGCACTGGAATTGAGCAGCGTCACATTGCCGCCGAAGGTGAATTAACTTCTGATCTTGCCGCCGCCGCCGCAAAAAAAGCCATCGCGAATTCTGGCTTAAAAGCTGAAGAGATCGAGATGATAATCGTCGCGACAACAACACCAGACCTCACCTTCCCCGCTACTGCCACAACCGTTCAAGCAAAAATCGGCGCAAAAGCTGCCTTTGCTTTCGACATCCAAGCAGTTTGTTCTGGCTTCGTTTTTGCCATTACAACCGCAGATAACTTTATCAAATCTGGCCAAGTAAAAAATGCTCTTGTTATCGGCGCCGACAAACTTTCCAGCATCGTTGATTGGCAAGATCGCAACACCTGCGTACTTTTCGGCGATGGAGCAGGTGCGGTAATTTTACAAGCGACCGAAGAAGAAAATCGAGGAGTCATCGCCAGCAGTTTATACTCAGATGGCACGCTCAACGAAATCCTCAAAACCTCTGGTGGACCGTCCTCAAACCAAAAATCTGGCTTCATCGAGATGGCTGGAAAAGAAGTTTTTAAGCATGCTGTTGATAAGATGGTGAAGTCTGTTATCGCCACACTAGCAAAGGCTGGATTGACTACAAAAGACATTGACCTTCTCGTTCCACATCAAGCGAATCTACGCATTCTTAACGCCGTCGCTACTCGCCTCGAATTGCCTGAAGAAAAAGTTATCGTCACCGTGCAAAAGCATGCTAATACTTCGGCGGCCTCAATCCCCCTTGCCCTTGATCACGCGAACTCACAAAAAAAGATTAAGGATGGAGATGTTGTAGTTCTTGAAGCTCTAGGCGGCGGACTCACTTGGGGATCTGTTGTTTTGAAGTGGTAGAAAACGAGCTGAGTCAACAAGGCTAGAGTCAAAAAATTTGACCAAGCCAGATTAGTTAAGCGCGGAGACAATATTTTTCCTGGATTCCAGCTTTGGCAACGGTCCAGAACCAAAACCCCTAATGCAAATCACAAAAAGCGTTTACTAAAAACGCCGACAAGAGGATTTGCTTAAACTACTTTCTGCTTGATTGTAGGACGACAGAAGTCTTTTAGAAAACCATCTTCAAAACGGAGAGGTCGGAAGACAACTTGAGTTAATTCCGAGCCATATACTAATTCCCGCTGAGCCCGTCTCTAAGTAGGATGAAATAAATACTCCAAAACAAATAAAGAAACATGCTTACAACCAACGAAATACGCACCAAGTTCTTAGATTATTTTGCAAATAACGATCACGAAATTGTGCCCTCGAGCCCACTTATTCCGCATAACGATCCGACTTTGATGTTTACGAATGCTGGAATGAATCAGTTTAAAAACTACTTCACCGGAGTTGAAACTCCGAAGTTCAAACGTGCTGCAACTTCACAAAAATGCGTGCGTGCCGGCGGCAAACATAATGATATCGACAATGTTGGATTCACCGCGCGCCACCACACTTTTTTTGAAATGCTCGGTAACTTTTCTTTCGGAGATTATTTTAAAGAAGAGGCAATTTTTTATGCTTGGAATCTTTTAACGCATGAGTTTGAAATCAACAAAGAGAAGCTTCTGGTAACTGTTTACCACACCGATGATGAAGCGATAAATCTCTGGAAAAAAATCGCCGGATTGCCGGAAGAAAAAATAATTCGCATCGCAACTGACGACAATTTTTGGTCGATGGGCGATGTTGGACCTTGCGGCCCATGCTCTGAAATATTTTTTGATCACGGTGATAAAATCTTCGGCAGTGTGCCTGGCACTAAAGATCAAGATGGCGATCGTTTTATCGAAATCTGGAATCTGGTTTTCATGCAATTTGAAAAACATAAGGACGGGAAAATGGTTCCACTTCCAAAGCCATGCATAGATACCGGAATGGGCTTAGAGCGCGTCGCATCTGTGTTGCAAGGCGTTCACGATAACTACGAAACTGATACTTTTAAAAATCTAATTGGCGGGATTAAAGAGATTATCTAAATAAAGTCAGAGTAGGGAATAGCTCTTCCGGATTCTTTTTTCTTAGAGATAATTATTTTAAGCCCCGCACTTTCAAAGCCACTTAAGATATTTTTTCTTCAATCAGCTTCACAAAATTTGGAATCCCGAAAAGTGCGATAAACGAGCCCATACGCGGGCCCTGGTCTTGTCCTAATAAAATCTGATAAAGAGCTAAAAACCAGTCGCGCATCGTCAACTCGCCTGCAACGCCTTGCGCGCCAGAACCATATTCATGATTTTTGCCAACTTGAAAGACAAGATTTTGCAACAAAGCGCCGTCATGTTCTTGCTCTTCAGTCGCATTTTGCAAAACTTCAACAAGTTCACGAAGCGCTGATTTCTCTGCTTCTGTCGCCTTGCGATATTTTTTATTTTTCTTGATGAAGTCGTTATAGTAGGCGATCGCGCAAACAACCATCTTCTGCAAAAATGGCGAATTTTCTGGCGTTAAACCTGACTGATATTTCGAAATAAAACCCCAAAGCACCGAGTCATTTTCTGGATTGCAAGCACTGGCCAGATTTAGCAAAAGCGAGTAACTCAAGTTAAATCCAATCGTCGGAACTTTTCCTTCATGAATGTGAAAGGCCGGATTATCTAGCTTGGCAACCTCTTCTTGCGCCGAAAAACTTTGTGCAAAAGTTAGATATTCATCAGCGGCTTTTGGGATCACGTCGAAATAAAGTCTCTTCGCGGTCTTTGGTTTTTGATACATGAAAAGCGCCATCGACTCAGCAGGGGCATACTTAAGCCAATCTTCCACCGAGATGCCGTTTCCTTTCGATTTAGAAATTTTTTCGCCAGTGTCGGATAAAAACATTTCATAGGTGAAGTTAACTGGAGGCTTGCCGCCCAAGATTTCACAAACACTACGATAAATTTTTTCATTCGGTTGGTGATCTTTTCCGTAAATTTCGTA
>CAMBFP010000012.1 GCA_945865745.1 Rhizobium sp. Q54
TAGATTCGACGTCACCTTCCCCCTTCCTGGTCAATGGGATGCGGTAATTATGATCTCTCAAGGACAAGATAAACTTTACCTAACAAGGCACTATGTTGTGCAGTAAATGCCTGCATTGCGGCGAAGAAACACAAGAAGAATTTTGCTGCTTAGGATGCAGTGCAGCTTACAAAGTCATCAATAAACTAGGCTTTAACAATTACTACAAACTGCGTGAAGAAAATTTTTCTGCCGGAAAAATTAAGCCAGAAATCGGTGGAAAATTAGATATTTCAGAATTTGTTTCTCATGAAGAGAGTAACGCGAATTCAGTTTCATTAATGGTGCAAGGAATGCATTGCGCCGCTTGTATATGGCTGATTGAAAGCATTTTGAAAAAACAAAAAAATGTCTTAACTGCGCGCGTCAATCTCTCAAAAAAAACTCTGTTTTTACGTTGGCAAGGCGAGGCAAAAGATGGCAATAATCTGATTCAAATAATTCACGACATCGGTTACAAGCTTCTTCCTTTTGACGAAGAAATCCTCAATTCCACCGAAAAAAAATACAACGATGAAATTCTGCGCGCCCTTGCCGTTGCTGGATTTGGAACTGGCAATATCATGCTATTTTCTTTTTCTTTGTGGTTTGCTGATACAATTGAAATGGGCGCTCAAACTAGAAATTTATTACATCTTTTTTCGTCGCTGATTGCTCTTCCAGTAATTATTTTTTCAGCGCGACCGTTTTTTGTATCAGCTGCACGCTCAATAAAATCAGGCTATCCAAACATGGACCTGGCGATTTCAATCGCGATTTTTTTGGCCTGCGTGGTGAGTTTACTCGAAACTTTTAGAGGCGCGAGTCACGTCTATTTTGACTCGGCAGTGATGCTGACTTTCTTCCTACTGATTGGTCGTTATCTCGATTTAAAAGCCCGCAAAAAAGCATTTGCGATGGCGAAGGAATTTACCTTGCTCGCCGCAAGTTTTGGACGAATCGAAGAAGATAAAAAAATTAAAATTCTGCCCACCAAGCAATTGCATGAAGGCATGATTTTGCTAGTCTCGGCTGGTGAAAAAATTGCTGCTGATGGCATTGTAATTTCAGGCGAAAGTGAAATTGACATCGCTTTAATTACTGGCGAAAGCCTGCCGAAAAAAATCACGCAAGGATGTGAAGTTTTTGCCGGCACAATCAATCTGTCGCAGCCTATAAAAATCAGAATTACCAAATCGCCAAAAAATAGCTTACTCGCCGAAATTATTCGTTTGAGCGAAGAAGCAGAAAGTAAAAAAATTCACTACATTCGCCTCGCTGATTACCTCTCAAGATTTTATACGCCAGCTGTTCACCTACTTGCCTTAGCAACCTTTTGCTTTTGGTTAAAAAATGGCTGGGAAATTGCTTTAATGAACGCGACTGCAGTTTTAATTATCACTTGTCCGTGCGCTCTGGCTCTCGCCGTACCAATTGTGCAAACAATCCTAATCTCAAATTTTTTGCGAAAAGGAATTTTAGTAAAGTCGGGTGAAGCCTTGGAAAAGCTGAGTAAAATTGATGTCGTAGTTTTTGATAAAACCGGAAGTTTAACGATTGGCTCACCGAAATTAGTCGAAATAAAAATACTAAACGGCAATGAAAATAGTTTTCTAAAACTTGCCGCCTCACTCACAAAAAATAGTCGTCATCCGATCGCGCAGGCAATTTCAGCTAGCTATAACGAAAATTTAGAAGAGCTTTTGATCGAGGAAAATCAAGGCTTTGGACTAGAGGCAAATTTTGAAAATAAAATTTTACGACTTGGTCGCAAAGATTTTTGTGATGTAAAAAGTGAGTTCAAAAACACAGAAAATTTACTCACCTGTTTCGTAAAATTCGGCGAAAGTGAAGCGGTATTTTTATTTTCCGATGAAATTAAATCTGATGCGGATGTAGTCATTGCAAACCTTCGCAGCTCGGGTAAAAAAATAATTTTACTTTCTGGCGACTCAGAAAAGGCAGTTGAGTCCGTAGCAAAGAAATTGGGAATCACTGAATTTTATTTCGAGCAAACACCAACTTCAAAAGTTAAATTCCTACAGAAATTAGAAAAATTTGTAATGGTTGGTGATGGTCTTAACGACGCTCCAGCTCTGGCCTTAGCGCATGTTTCAATTTCTTTCTCCCGAGCCTCTGACATCTCGCAAAATGTTGCCGACATAATAATTCAGGGACAAAAATTAACGCCAATTCTTGAGCTGATTAACTCTTCAACAAAAGCTATTTCGCTCATGAAACAGAATCTTCTAATTGCCCTGATTTACAATCTAATCGCCGTTCCTTACGCCATCGCCGGCCATGTGGTGCCGCTGGTTGCAGCCATTGCGATGTCATCATCTTCGTTGTTGGTTCTTTTTAACTCGCTACGCATGAATTCAAAAAAATGTCTGTCTTAATTTTTCTAATTCCAATCGCCCTTGCCACCGCCCTAATAGGTCTCGCTACTTTTTTGTGGAGCTTAAAAAATAAGCAGTACGAAGATCTTGATGGCGCCGCTAGTCGCATCTTGTTCGACGACGCCGAAGACGAAAAAAAACCCAAGTAACTTACCCTTATTTTTGTTGTCTTTTTACCCTCTGAAACTAAAGCTTGCGCATCCTTTATTTCCAAAGCTTCTCAGCATTTTTCTTCACATGAAAAAAAGTAATTTAATCATCCTTCTTTGCCTTATTTTGACTTCATGTAGTCAGCCATTTTGGCAAAAAGATGGTCAGCCAAAAATTAGAATTGTTGATTTGCAGGGAAAGTCTCGTCCGATAGTAACTCGCACTCCAGAGCTGAATGCTCAAGCCTTAGCATCTCAGGGCAAAATAGCTCCTTTTGAAAATCGTCCGGTGCAACAAGGCGAAATAAAATCTTACCAGCCACCAATCAAAAATTATCAAGATCAAAACATCTCCAACGCAAAAGCCACTAGCGCCTTTCCTGCTGGACAGGCAACCGAAGAAATCTTTGGAGTGAATAAGAAAGAAGTCGTGCAGGATGTAGAATTCGACCTCAATGAATCAGTGGAAAAGAAAAAATATGTACGCTCTGGTAAAAAAGAAGTCAGCTCTGGTCAAAAGTTTTTTGTGCAAGTTGGATCATTCTCAAGTCGCAGCAGTGCCGATTCAATTTTGAAGAAAATGAAAAAATTTCACTCCGGAAAAATTGAAACTGTTGAGGGTGAAAAAACAATTTATCGCGTTTTGCTCGGACCATTTTCAGATAAAAATAAAGCCAAAGAAGTGGTGAAAAAAATTACCGATTCTGGTCGTGATGCCATTATAACTAAAGGTAGGTAATGAGGCGCATTGCTGCTTTCTTTCCATTACTATTTCTGCTTTCTGCATGTTCTTCTGATCTCGATAAATCCAACGAAAATTTTAATAAAAAATATCGCGAAGAAATTAAAAAAATTAATGAGCAGCGCAAACCAGACAAACAAGCCAATCAAGAAAAAATGTTTTCTAGGCCGCCAACTCCAGAAGAAGTTACCGAAGATTTAGCCAGTAAAATTGAGTATTATCCATATGTTGACATCGCCGAACTTGGCAAAAATCACGGGTCACAAAATCTTCCAAATCAAGAAATTTATGAACAAGGCAGAATGAAAAACCCATCAAATTCCTTGTCGCCAAATGTTTTTGAAACAAATTACAATCTCGCTCTTTATCCGCCATTCCGCAAGATTGGCGCCGAGTTTGACACAATCAGCGTGCCCAAATTAGATGGCTTTGGCGTGACAACAGAAATGGCTGATAAAAGCTACCTTCTAGCTGGTAATAATTCCTTGCAGCGCGCAGTTGATTCGATTAATTCAAAAAAAACCGAGGATGATATTGAGATCAGCAAAATGCTAATTCAGGAAAAGAAAAAGATGCAGAGACAAAATAAAACAAACCAAATTTTTGGTCAGCATCTTGATGATCAAGATGCCAGCACTCCAAAAAAATCAGCAAAAATAAAATCTTCAGCGACCCCCATTGCCAATAAAAATAAGATACAAAATCAGGTTTCGGGCTTTGTCAGAACAGTCGTAAAAAACACAGATACCCCCATACAGAAATGAAGTTAATTCTCGCGCTATTATTTCTTTTTGCTGCGCCTGCAAAGGCCGATGAAATCAGTAAAGCTCTGCATGAAGCACAGTTTTATTTTCTAATCGATGCCGACACTAAAGAGGTGCTACTCTCCAAAAATGCTGACGCTCGCATCGCTCCTTCTTCGATGACAAAAATTATGACCGCTTATGTGGTCTTTGATCAAATTCAGAAGGGCAAAATTTCTCTTAATAGTCAGTGCTTGGTCGGTAAAGATGCGTGGCATAAATCTGGCTCAAGTATGTTTTTAAATTATGGCGACGTGGTTTCGATCGATTCTTTAGTGAAGGGTTTGTTGGCGGTTTCTGGCAATGACGCATCGATCGCTCTGGCTGAAAGTACCGCTGGCGGTCTCAATAATTTTGTCGCCTTGATGAATGGTAAGGCAAAAGAATTGGGGTTAAAAAATAGCCATTTTCGTAATCCGCACGGACTCAGTGAGCCTGATCACTACATGAGTATTCGCGATTTAGCTACGCTGGCAATCCGCTTGCACCAAGACTTCCCGCAATATTCACATTACTTTGGTATTCCAGAATTTACTTATCGCAACATCACTCAGCGCAATCGCAATCCACTGATTCGCGAAAATTATGACGGCATTGTTGGCGGTAAAACAGGACATACTAACGAAGGCGGATATGGGGTTATCGGCATCGTCAAGCGCAATCATCGCCACCTAATCGCAGTGATGAATAAGGGCAAAACACCAAGGCAAAGAACTGAGATTATTACAGACCTTCTTGATTACGGTTTTCATAATTATAAAAAACTAATTCTCTTCGAAAAAAATCAAACCGTAGCGCAACTGCCAACTTGGCTTGGTACTCGATCAAAGATTGACGCGATAACTTCAGAACAAATCGCCTTTACCATTCCAAGAGAATATTCATTTGATGAGGTGAGGGTTAGCGTTAAATATAAAGGTCCGCTTTACGCCCCGATTAAAATCAATAGCGCGATTGCAGATTTAGTGATTGAAATCAAAGGCTACAAAAATTTTTCCTATCCACTTTTTGCCAAAGAAAAAATTGACAAGGCTGGACGCCTCAAGAGGATAAGCCAAATTCTGCGCTATAAAACACGCAACTTTTACAACAAAATTTTTCACTAAAATGGACATCAAAATGCTCATGCGCCAAGCGCAAGAGGTGCAAAAGAAGATGCAAAAAATTCAAGATGAGTTGGCGCACCAAGAGTTTGAAGGCGCCTCAGCTGGTGGCATGGTTAAAATTTCTATTACTGGCGCCGGTTTGGCAAAAAAAATTTTAATTGATCCATCGCTAATCAATAAGGATGAGAAAGAAATTCTTGAAGACTTACTAATTGCAGCTTTCAACGATGCCAAAAAAAGAGCAGATGATGGCTCTAGCGATACAGTCCGCAGCGCCACTAGCGGATTGCAACTTCCTCCTGGATTCAAGTTTTAATCAATGCGCGAAATAAAGGTGAAGCTCTGCGGCTTTACAGAAAAAGAATCTTTGCGCGTGGCCATTGAGGCGAAGTGTGATTTTATTGGTTTTGTTTTTTATGAAAAATCTCCGCGCTACATCGCGCTCGAGTCTGCCTCAATTCTTGCCCGAATAATTCCCGCAACAATTGCCAAAGTTGCAGTTTTGGTTGATCCTGATTTTGAATTTCTTGCCAAGATTTCTCAAAAATTCTCGCCTGATTTTTTTCAATTTCATGGCAATGAAAATATAAATTTTCTGCGTGAAGTGCGAAAAAAATTCCCTCAAATAAAAATTATCAAAGCCTTCAGAATCAGCGAGGCCGCAGATCTTGAACTTGTTAAAAATTTTGAAGATGTCGCAGATTTATTTCTTCTCGACGGCGCAAAACCCGGAAGCGGAAAAAGTTTTAAATGGGAAATGTTAAAGAATTTTTCTACCAAAAAAAACTGGTTTCTGTCCGGCGGATTGAATGCTGACTACCTCGATGAAGCCTTGAAAATCAGCGGCGCAAAGATGATAGACATATCATCGGGAATTGAAAAATATTCTGGTCAAAAATCACCAGAACTCATCCAAGAATTAATGACAAAGGTCAAAAATGTTTGTTAAAATCAGAAATTTTTTATTCGGAAATCCGCTCGATCCTTTTAACAAAGACACGCGCAGGCACATATCTCTTGTTGCTTTTTTAGCCTGGGTTGGGCTCGGCGCAGACGGAATTTCTTCTTCTTGTTACGGTCCAGAAGAAGCATTTCTTGCGCTTGGCAGTCACGAAGAATTAGCGATTTATTTGGCCATCGCCATCGCCTTTACCGTCTTCATTATTTCTTACGCTTACACGCAAGTAATAGAACTTTTTCCAAATGGCGGAGGTGGTTACCGCGTAGCTACACGCTTACTTGGGCGTCACGCAGGACTTGTATCGGGCATGGCACTAATTATTGATTATGTTCTCACTATTGCGATCTCGATTGCCAGTGGAGTTGATGCAATCTTCAGTTTTCTGCCGGCGGACTGGCAACAGGCAAAATTAATCGTGGCGCTCTGTTTAGTTATCCTTCTTGCGATCCTTAATTTGCGCGGCATGAAGGAGTCGATAAAATTTTTGATGCCGGTATTTCTTGGCTTCATTGTTACTCATATTTTTCTCATTATTTACGGAATAGTAGCTCATCACTATGGCTTGTCCGCCTTAGTGCCCAAAGCGGTCGCAGAAACGGGAGAGATGAAGAATTCCTTGGGATGGATTTTTGTATTTTCTGTTTTTCTAAAAGCGCTTTCGATGGGAGGCGGCACCTTCACTGGTTTGGAAGCGGTTTCTAATAATGTAAATACACTTTCAGAACCCCGCATTCGCACCGCAAAAATAACAATGTTTTTAGTGGCCGTATCTCTGGCCTTCACAGCCGCCGGCATTATTCTGCTCTATTTGCTTTGGGGAGTTAGTAAGGTTGATGGACAAACTCTCAACGCCACCGTCTTTTACTCGATTACTCAAACATGGATTTACAACGATACCCAGCTTAGCCACATCATCGTTCCGATTGTGCTAATTTTTGAAGCCGGACTATTAGTTGTTGCTGCAAATGCCGGATTTCTTGCCGGTCCAAATGTGATTGCTAACATGGCCTCCGATGAATGGATGCCAAAATCTTTCAGCTCTCTTTCGAGCCGCTTAGTAGTTAAAAATGGCATTGTATTCATGGCTGTCGCGGCCTTAGTAACCCTGGTAATCACTGACGGATCAGTGCATGTTTTGGTGGTGCTTTACTCGATTAATGTGTTCATCACTTTCTCAATGTCGCTTCTTGGGCTAAGTATTTATTGGTTCCGTCATCGTCATCGCCAAGAAAAATGGCTGAGCAAATTAACGATTTCAGTGATTGGATTCATCGTCTGCAGCAGTATCTTACTCATCACTATTTTCGAAAAATTTTATGAGGGCGGCTGGATAACTTTACTGATAACCTCGATCTTTGTTGGCTCGGGATTATTGATTCGCAGAATGTATCGCCGCTTCAAAATAAATCTGATGCAGAAGGAGGCAGAATTTTATAATTACGAATTTTTACCATCTGATCCAAACCTCTCAGCCGTTGATAAATCTGCGCCTACAGCAGCAATTATTGTCGATCAAACTTTTGGTAGTGGCATGAATTGCCTGCTCGAAATCAAAAAACTTTTCCCAGGAATTTTTAAAAATTTTATTTTTGTGACTGTCGGCGAAGTTGATTCAAACACGATGCGCGAAGAAAAAAGATGGCGAGACATGCGCAGAAAAACTAAATCTATTTTGAATAAATATAAAAATTACTGCAACGCCAATGGCCGTTTTGCTAAGGCCTACATTGGCTATGACACTGACGTCGTGGAGAAATTAACTCAACTTACCAATCGCGTTTCCAAAGATTATCCAAATGTTTTATTCTTCGGAACGAAATTCATCTTTGACAACGAAAACATTTTTACTCAAATTCTTTTTAACCATATTCCCTACATCATGCAGCGTCGTCTTCACACGAAGGGACAAAATATGGTTATTCTCCCAATGAAAATCTAAATTTTGGGTTCGTTTCAAACAAAACCTTCTTAATTTCTTCAAGAGCCCGTAGCTCAGCTGGATAGAGCAACAGCCTTCTAAGCTGTAGGTCAGGCGTTCGAATCGCCTCGGGCTCACCAAGAAATTGATTCTGTTGGGAAAACTTTATTTGACTTTTTTTAGTCGATAACTTTAATGCGCCGCCCTTCACATCCCAGGCGGTCCTGGATCTTATTTAAAATTCCTAAAAAATGCTTAAAACTTACTCAGCAAAACCGAGCGAAATCGAAAGAAAATGGTGGCTAGTTGATGCCGAAGGACTTGTTGTTGGGCGCGCCGCTTCCATCATCGCCAATATTTTGCGCGGTAAACATAAGGCTACTTTTACTCCACATCTTGATTGCGGCGATCACGTCGTAATCATTAATGCTGAAAAAATAAAACTTACCGGCAAAAAATATGCTGAGAAACTTTATTACTGGCACACTGGTTACCCAGGTGGCATTAAAGATAGAAGCGCCCGTCAAATCCTTGAGGGAAAATTCCCAGAAAGAATTATGCAATATGCAGTTGAAAGAATGATTTCACGCGGACCATTACAGCGCGACGTTATGCTTAAACTTCATATCTACAAAGGCTCTGAGCACAAGCATCAAGGACAAACTCCACAAATTCTGGATATCGCCGCGATGAACAGCAAAAACAAAAGAGGTTAATTACATGACAGTACTCAAAGAGAAGATTATTGAAGCTCAAGCTGCAGAGGCGGTATTAAAATCAGAATCAAAAGTTGATTCATTGGGCCGTGCCTACGCAAGTGGCGGAAGAAAAAATGCCACTGCTCGTGTATGGATCAAAAAAGGTACCGGCAAAATCAAAGTTAACAAACGCGAAGCCAAGCCTTACTTCGGTAGAGAGATTTTAATTAACGTCATCAAAGAGCCCTTTGTTGCTACAAAAAGCGTCGATAAGTTTGATGTCATGGCAACAATTTCTGGCGGAGGCCTGAGTGGTCAAGCTGGAGCTCTATCAAATGCAATCAGCAAAGCCTTAGTTAATTTCGATTCTAATAACCAAAAAGTACTCCGCGCTGGTGGATTCTTAACTCGCGATTCTAGAGTAGTTGAGCGTAAGAAATACGGTCTCAAAAAAGCTCGTAAAGCCCAAACTTACCGCAAACGTTAGTAATATCCTGCCGCCCTTCAAAAGGCGGCTTTATTTCGCAGATTCATGTCTCTCCGTGCAGCAAAGATTTTAATTGCCTCTGATCACGCCGGATTCTCTCTAAAAAAATTTCTTATTACAGAGCTCGACGCACTAGGCTTTGAAACTATCGATCTTGGCTGCAGCTCTGCTGAAAAATCCTTCGATTATCCAGACTTCGCTCACAAGCTCGGAGCAAAATTAAAAAATGAATTTGGTATTTTAATTTGCGGTAGCGGCATCGGAATTTCGATCGCAGCGAATCGTCACAAAAATGTTCGTGCTGCACTTTGTCACAATATAAAAGTCGCAAAACTAGCGCGCCTTCACAATGATGCGAATGTGATTTGCTTAGGCGCCAGAATAGTGAAAGAAAAATCTGCCTTGGCAATTGTGAAAGCCTTCCTGGACAGCAAATTTGAAGGTGAAAGACATGAGAGAAGAGTCGCAAAGATTAATCCGTAGCTTTGGCAGAATTAAGAGCCGAAAGCTCTCAGCTCACAAAAAATCCTTACTGGAAAACCCCCTAAAAGATTACTCGATAAACTTACCGATAACTCTCCAGCAGCGACCAACTTCTTTAGAGATTGGCTTTGGTTTTGGTGATTTTATTTTTGAAAAAGCCAAAAAAAATCCTGAAAAATTTTTTTTTGGCTGCGAACCGCACCTGAACGGAGTCGTGAATTTACTTGCTAAACTCGAGCAAGAGCCCCTCGCAAACGTAGCAATTTCCCTTGAAGATTCGCGTCTACTTTTAGCAAAATTTCCGGAAAATTTTTTCGACGAAATTTATATTTTATTTCCCGATCCTTGGCCGAAATCGAAACATTTTAAACGACGTTTATTAACAACAGAATTTTTTGACAAAATTCTTTCACCAAAAATTAAATCTGGCGGAAAGCTAGTAATTGCAACAGATCACGACTCCTACAAAACTTGGATTCTAGCTGAATTTTTATGCAGCGAAAAATTTTCTTGGGATGCGGAATCAAAAAAAGATTGGCAGATTTTTCCTAATGATTGGGTCGAAACAAAATATCAAAAGAAAGCCAAAATAGAAGGTCGCGTTCCGGTCATTTTTAATCTCACTCACCATGCTTAATAATTTGCCACCAGTTCGCGGAACCTATCGAAAAAACGCTGAATTAAAAACTTGGTTTGATGTTGGTGGTCGCGCAGAAATTATGTTTCGCCCCCTTGATTTAGATGATCTGCAAAATTTTTTAAAAAATTGTCCGAAAGAAATTCCCGTACAAATTCTTGGCGCCGGATCAAATGTAATTATTTCTGATGATGGTGTAAAAGGAGTGGTAATTCGTCTTCCTGGCGAGTTCGCAAAAATTTCTGCGGATGGTGATTTAGTCAGGGCTGGGGCTGCTGCGCTTTGTGGCAATGTTGCGCTTTCCTGCAAAAATTCCGCACTTTCTGGACTTGAATTTTTTAGCGGAGTGCCCGGATCAATCGGCGGAGCAATTGCTATGAATGCGGGATGTTACGGTTCAGATGTCGCAGAAAATTTAATCAGCGCAACAGCACTTGACCATCAAGGAAATTTGCATGAATTAAAAAATTCTGATTTTGGATTTTTTTATCGCGGCAGCAAAATTTCTAAAAATTTTATTTTTATTGAAGGATTGTTCAGGGCAACAAAATCTACCTCTGAAGAAGTTGCAAAAAAAATCTCCGAACTAAATAAACAGCGCGAAACAGCGCAACCAATTCGCGCCAAAACCGGCGGCAGCACATTTAAAAATCCGCAAGAAAAGCGTGCTTGGCAATTAATTGACGAGGCAGGATGTCGCGGTAAAATCATCGGCGATGCGCAAATTTCTGAGAAGCATTGCAACTTTATGATTAATCGCGGCAAGGCACGAGCTCAAGATTTGATTGATCTAGGCAACGAGGTAAAAAGATTAGTAAAAGAAAAATCCAAAATCGATTTGGAGTGGGAGATTAAAATTCTGCGTTAAGAATTAATTGCGATTCCCCATTTTTTGCTAAGATACTGTTCAACGGATTTTCTTTCATTAGCCGTTAACGCTTTAGTAAAAATAATAACCTCTCCAATATTTCCCTGATAGCTCCCATTACCGATTGAAACGACGCCTAATGTTTTGGTTAATACCCCGCTATTTGAACCAACACTATTAGCTACGACACCATTCACGTAATGAAAGATCGAGCTACTGTTATCATCAATAACGCCGTAGACATATTCCTGCTTTGGATTCATATATGCGACTGGGGTGCAACTCCTATATTGGATGCCATAAGTACTCGGCATATTGTAAGAAAAATACTTATTAGGATTGGCAGTTGTCCCTAGAATAAAAGCGCCGCTGTTACCGTCCCAAGCGCCACCACTACTAAACACACTAGATGCATAACTGGCTGTGGCACTTTCTGATCCAGTAAAAACAAGAAACATCGAAATATATTTTGTTCTGATTCCCATCTGCTTCGGGGATGTAATTTTATTGTTAGTCGTTCCATTAAAATACAAACAAGGCAGTCCGTTAATGCACGTCTCTTTGTAAATGGGATGCTCAGATGTGGTTCCAGAGCTATTACTCAAATAATTTGATACAGACGCTTCCGGATTAATATCGTTCCATCTGCTAATGGCGGCTCCTTCCTTACTCTCCAACTTGGAAAAGCTTTTTTCTGACGTGGTATCTAGCCACAATGCAAGGCCTGAAATACTTGCCACAGGAGAGTTTTGTGTTAAGGACCTGGCATGCACTAATTTAGCGCTAGCGGTTACTTCACTCCCCGTTAAAATAGCAGAGATCAAAAGGCCAATAATCATAATTACCACCGAGATTTCTAAAAAAGAAAAAGCCTTAGAGGGCGCGCGTTTAATCATTATTATTTTAATTAGATTTTGATCTGGATTAGATTAGGCAGGCAAATATTTGCTTCACAAATATTTTCGTAAAAAACCCTGTTGCAATTTAAGCAAAACCCCAAGTAAGTTGTACCTCGCTTTCATTAAAGCCTCCTTATTTGAGTTAATAAATCATTCTAAAATATGAAACAAATCTCCTCTTTGATTGCTAGAGTTGCTCTTTTTTCCTTTTTCTTACTTACAGTAGCTCCGGCTCTTATTCCCGCAATGTCTTCTGCGGCCTTCGCCCAAAGCGCCTTTATCGCCGGCACTTCTGCAGTTAACAGCAACGTTCTAGTCGACGTAATGTGCAACGTTCTTCGTATCGTTACCGGTAACGGCGGTAAAGCTTTCGCAGCCTTTGCGATTCTTTCTGTTGGTATCGGGTTCTTCACTGGTAAAGTATCTTGGGGTTTAATGATTGGTGTTGCAGCCGGTATCGCTGCAATGTTCGGCGCCAGCTCGATTGTGGCCGCAATCACTGGTCAAAGTGCAATGGACTGTGCTACCTATACAAGAACATAGACAAAAGTAAATTTAATCAAAAGATTCACTAAAAATTAGTTATTAAAAACAATGTCCAGAAAATGTGATTTACTCGCTGTTGGAGTGATGAGTGGCAATAAAGTGTCACACTCCAACCGCAAAACAAAAAGAAAGTTTTTGCCAAATCTTCACTCTCTTTCTTTTAAGAGCGAAGCCCTTGGTATAGACCTCAAAATTAAAGTTGCCGCGTCAACTCTTCGCACAATTAACAAGTTTGGCAGTATCGATAACTTTTTGGTTAACTATCGCTACGGAAAGTTAAGTGATGAGGCAAAAAAACTACGCACTAAGATCAAACAAAAATTGATCAAAACTGGCAAATTAGATGAGGTAAAAATCGTCAAAGAGAAAAAGATTCAGAAAACAAAATAATCTGAATTTTAAAAATTCTTAACCAGCCATTTCATAAGGGAATGGCTGGTTTTTTATTGAACATAATTTTTTCAAAATATGAGCGAGCAAATTTTTGACCTAGTGGTTATCGGTGCTGGACCAGGTGGATATGTTGCGGCAATTCGTGCGGCGCAACTTGGATTAAAAACTGCCTGCGTAGAAAAAAGAAAGACGCTCGGTGGAACCTGTTTGAACGTTGGATGTATTCCTTCAAAAGCTCTTCTTGAAGTTTCTCATAAATTTCACGATGCCGGTCATCAATTTGAAAAATTAGGTATTGAAGTTTCTTCGCCAAAAATCGACGTAACAAAATTACTCGCCAACAAAAATGAAATCGTTTCCGGCTTGACTGGCGGGATCTCTGGACTCTTCAAGAAAAATAAAATTACCTCAATCGAAGGCTCAGCAAAATTCTTAGATAAAAACACGATTGAAGTTACAAAAACTGATGGGTCAAAAGAAAAAATTTCAGCCCTGAATTTCATCATCGCAACAGGCTCCGAAGTTACAAATCTTCCTGGAGTTGAAATTGATGAAAAAGTAATCATCTCTTCAACCGGCGCTTTGGATTTGGAAAATGTTCCAAACAGAATGATCGTGATCGGCGCCGGTGTAATTGGACTTGAACTTGGTTCGGTTTGGGGTCGTTTTGGCGCAGAAATCGAGGTAATTGAATACCTAGACAAAATCACGCCCTCAATGGACGCGGAGGTTTCTCGTAACTTTCAAAGAATTCTTGAAAAACAAGGGTTCAAATTCCGTCTTTCAACAAAAGTTGTGTCAGTAAGAAAAGACAACAAAGGCGCTGTGGTTGAAATCGAATCAGTTGCTGATGGCAAAAAAGAAACTCTTTCAGCTGATGTCGTTCTAGTTGCAATCGGTCGTCGTCCGAACACGCAAAACCTTGGATTAGAAAATGTTGGCATCAAAACTAATCAGCGCGGCTTCATTGAAAATCATCACTTGCGCACTTCTGTTGAAAATATTTTTGCCATTGGCGATGTAACAACTGGGGCAATGTTAGCGCACAAAGCTGAAGATGAGGGAGTTGCTGCTGTAGAAATTATTGCCGGACAAAAAGGTCACGTAAATTACGACGTGATTCCAAATGTGATTTACACTTACCCAGAAGTTGCCTCGGTCGGCAAAACCGAAGAAGAATTAAAAAATGCGAATATAGCTTATAAAGTCGGAAAATTTTCGATGATGGCAAATTCACGCGCACGCGCTACTGGCGATGATCAAGGCTTCGTAAAAATTCTTGCTGATGCAAAAACTGATCGCATTTTAGGTGCGCACATAATCGGTCGTGAAGCTGGAAATACGATTCATGAAGTTGTTGTGGCGATGGAATTTGGCGGATCAGCCGAAGATCTCGCTAGAACTTGTCACGCCCATCCCACTTACAACGAAGCGGTTAAAGAGGCTGCGATGGCAGTAGAAAAAAGACAGATTCACTCTTAGTCAAAACTAAGCGGCATTTGAAGGGGTAGTATTCAATAAGGCAGCGGACCCAAATCATAAGGCCTATCTTAAATATAGTCTGGCTTGCTATTAGTACTATCCCGTCAAATGCCGCCTAATGATCTAAAGCTCAGGCGGGAATCAAGATGCACTCATTCAAAAATCAAAACGCCAAAAAGCTGGATGATTGCTAAGCTAGCGCCGTGAAAAATCAGATGGCTCTAAACAAATCATTAACTCGATAAAGTAGCAAAAAATTA
>CAMBFP010000013.1 GCA_945865745.1 Rhizobium sp. Q54
TTTTAAATTTTAATGCTAATTTAGCGATATAATTTGCGGGTGTAGCTCAACGGTAGAGTTCCAGCCTTCCAAGCTGGCCGTGAGGGTTCGATTCCCTTCACCCGCTCCATTCTTAAAATTATTTAATTACTTTAACCGCGGTAATTCCAGATGAGTTCAGATAGCAAATTAGGGGGCATTATGTCGCAAGAAAAAGCCCCAAACTATCAAAACGCCGAGATAAGCGCATTAGATTTATTGTCTAAATTCTCTTATAAAAAACCACCAGTTGATCCCGTTGAAGTCTCAAGAGGACTTGGAATCGACGTTAGTTTTGTGAGGATGCAAGATGAGAAGGATAGAGAAAGCGTATCTGGCTTCTTTGATGCAAAAAAAAACGCAATACTTGTTAACTCAGAACAGTCTGGTGCTAGACAGGGATTTACTGTGGCTCATGAATTGGGTCACAAAATTCTTCACGCTGAATGGCTTAATCATTCAAATGAAATTCTTTATCGTTCTTCCTATGTTTCTCAGGATTGGAGAGAGCAAGAGGCAAATTTTTTTGCCGCCAATCTCTTGCTGCCAAAATTTATGATGGATGAGTATAAAGAAAAATATGGCTTGAATCACAAAGATTTGGATTTGTGGGCTGGAGTTTTTTGTGTTTCCAGAGAATTTATGGCTAATCGCTGGAGGTTTTTGTATGGAAAATAATCACAAGCCCAAAGTGGTCGAAAGCCCGATAGATCATTACTCCGAGAATCTCAAGTTTCGGTCAGAAGATAATAATAGACAGTTAGAGCTAAGCTATTTGATTAAAAGGCAATGGAGAGAGTCAGGCTGTTTGATAATACACTCTTTGACCATGCTCTTGATTGCGCTCATTTTTCTAAGTTTCGCTTGGTTCATAAGTATCTGTCAGGGTTTGACGGCCTTTATTGACAAAGTCGTTGAATTCCAGACGGAGATTAATTTTAACACTGTTGAAGAGGGGAAGATATTTATGAGGTCAATTCGATTACCTACCGAAATATTAATTCTGATCGCCATTTTTCTTTGGAGATTCAGTCCTGCAGCCTTTTTAAATAAAAGATCAAAAGAGCGATCAGAGTAGAAAGTTCCAATAGCTACTCATTCCAATGTCTCAAAAATTCAAACTTCACTCTCCATTCTCCCCCGCTGGCGATCAGCCGCAGGCGATTGATAAGCTTGTTCATGGCCTTGAGAAAAATAAAAAAGATCAGGTTTTGCTTGGCGTTACTGGCTCGGGGAAAACTTTTACGATGGCGAATATTATTCAGTGCACGCAGCGGCCGGCGATGATTATGGCGCATAATAAGACTCTTGCGGCACAACTTTACGGCGAGATGAAGGAATTTTTTCCGGAGAATGAGATTGGGTATTTTGTGTCATTTTACGATTACTACCAGCCCGAGGCTTACATTGCGCGCACCGACACTTACATCGAAAAAGATTCTGCAATTAACGAACAAATTGATCGGCTACGGCACGTTGCAACCCGCGCATTGTTTGAGCGTCGCGACACAATCGTAATTGCTTCAGTCTCTTGCATTTACGGCATTGGCTCGCCGGAATTTTATTCGACGATGGTTTTGCGGCTGAAGGTTGGTGAAGAAATTAATCGGCAAAAACTTTTGCTGCGCCTCGTTGATTTGCAGTATGAGCGTAACGACATCGCCTTCGAGCGCTGTAGCTTTCGCGTGCAGGGCGACACGGTGGATGTTTTTCCGTCGCATGAAGACGAGCGCGCCTGGCGCATCTCGATGTTTGGTGACGAGATTGAAGAAATTACCGAGTTTGATCCGCTCACGGGCGAGACTTTTCGCAAGCTTGATTCAATCGCACTTTATCCTTCTTCGCACTACGTAACTCCGGCCGAAACTCTGCGAGCTTCGATCTTTAATATTAAAAATGATCTGGCGATTCGCGTCAAAGATTTGGAAGAGCAGGGCAAGCTTGTCGAAGCGCAACGATTGAATCAGCGCACCACTTACGACATGGAAATGATGCTCACCGTTGGTTCGTGCAAAGGGATTGAAAATTATTCGCGCTATCTAACTGGCCGCCCGGCTGGCGCGCCACCACCGACTTTGTTTGAATATTTACCAAAAGACGCACTGCTTTTTGTCGATGAAAGTCACGTCTCAGTTACGCAAGTTGACGGAATGTATAAAGGCGACTCGGCGCGCAAAGCCAACTTGGTTGATTTTGGATTTCGCCTGCCTTCAGCGCGCGACAATCGTCCGTTAAAATTTTCGGAATGGGAGAGCTTCAAGCCGCAAACAATCTACGTTTCAGCCACTCCAGGGAAATATGAATTAGCCAAAAATGATGGCGAAATTATTCAGCAAATTATTCGTCCGACAGGATTGCTTGACCCAATTTGCGAAATTCGTCCAGCGAAAAATCAAGTCGCAGATTTACTTATAGAAGTAAGAGCCACAACGGCTCGTGGCTTTCGTACTTTAGTTACAACTCTGACTAAAAAAATGTCGGAAGATCTTACTGATTATTTTAGTGAAGCCGGAATCAAAGTTGTCTACATGCATTCTGACGTTGATACGCTTGATCGCATCGAGATCATCCAAGATTTACGTTTAGGAAAATATGACTGCCTAATTGGCGTAAATCTTTTGCGCGAAGGTCTTGATATTCCTGAATGTGCGCTAATGGCAATTCTTGACGCCGACAAAGAAGGATTTTTGCGCAATGAAACTTCACTGATTCAAACAATCGGCCGTGCCGCGCGAAATTCCGAAAGCAAAGTGATTCTTTACGCCGACAAGGAAACGAAATCGATCAAAGCGGCACTAGGCGAGACAGAGCGTCGTAGACAAATTCAAATGGCTCACAACGAGAAAAATGGAATCGCGCCAACGACAACAAAAAAATCTTTTGGCTCAGCCTTGTCGAATCTTTACAGCAAAAAATCTGGTGAAGAAAAAGAAGAAAGATCCGGAAAAATTCCAACCGATCGCGACATTGAAAGTCTCAAAAAAGAAATGTTGAGAGCGGCGGCGGATCTTGATTTTGAAAAGGCCGCAAGATTGCGAGACGAGGTGAAAAAAATGGAAAGCTTGCTGTTATTTAGCTCTATTAATTAAAAGAGATCATCTGTTTTTCTCGGGAGTTTTTTACCTTATTTATCGGCATCAAAAAATCTCAAAAATTATCCTAATTTCGCCGCAAATTATTTATTTTAATTGGATTCAAAATGAAAAAATCGCGTCAGTTTTCTTTGGATTTTTTTACGGTTAGCCAGAGTAAAAATAGCAATCCGGGCAAGGCCAGAATAGTTGAGAAAATGAAAAATGCGTACCAACCAAGAGACTGCGCAAAAACTCCGGCGCTGGCGGTTAATGTGCTTCGAGCGAAGGTTGCGAGTGAAGATAGAATTGCATATTGCGTGGCGCTGAAGGCGATGTTGCAGAGTCCGCTGAGGTAGGCGACGAAGACTGAATTTCCGATTCCGCTGCTGAAATTTTCGGCAAAAACCACGAGATAAAGAAGCGAAGGATCATAGCCAATTTTCGACAAATAAGCGAAGGTAAGATTGGACAGCATTTGCATTACGCCGGCGACCCAAAGTGATTTTACGATTCCAAATTTTTTTACTAAAAATCCGCCGGCAAGAACGCCAAACAGGGTCGCAAAGAGTCCAAAAGTTTTTACTATTTTAGCGATTTCAAGTTTGCTAAAACCAATTTCGAGCAGAAATGGTAGAGTCAAATTTCCAGCGAAAGCATCGCCGAGTTTGAAGAAAATCACAAAGGCAAAAATTATGTACCACTGTTCGCGCTTAGTAAAATCAATGAATGGAGCGATTACGTAATTTTTACTCCAGGACAAAAAATTATATTTTTTGGGCTGCCAATCTTTGCGTGTTTCGTCGGCGAAAAGGACGATTATGATGCAGAGCGCAATCGAGATCGACATTAAAAAATAAACTATGTCCCAGCTGATTAAGTCAGCAAGCGCAAGGGCTCCCGCGCCAGAGATGAGCATTCCAATATTGTATCCGTAAACATAAGAACTCGAAGCAAAACCCTGATTTTCTTTTTCGATTAATTCAATTCGATAGCCGTCAATTACGATGTCTTGACTGGCAGAAGAGAGTCCAACTAAAAAAGCAAAAACAGCTATTGCGCTTAGAGAAGAAGTGATCGCGGCGGTGCCAAGCGAGAAAATAAAGATCGCCAAAAGTATCTGTGTGAAAATTATCCAAGATCTTCTTTGTCCAAAAATTCTAGTGAGAATTGGCAGTGAAAATGAATCAATCAGTGGCGCGAAAAAAATTTTTAAAGTGTAGGGCAGACTGACTAGCGAAAAAAATCCGATTGTTTTTAAGTCAAAACCCTTGTCGACCAGAAGCGCTTTTAGGGTCGAAAGAATAAGTGCTATCGGTAATCCAGAGGAAATTCCAAGAAAGAAAATTATCGTAAGATTTTTGTAGGATTTTTGTGTCTTCATTGTTTTAGATTTTAGATCTAGTTTTTTGTTCAATTCAGAAATTCAAAAAAATCACAATGTTAGATCACCGAGATTCTTCAAAACTTTACGGCACGACAATTCTTTCGGTGCGTAAAAATGGCAAGGTTGCAATTGCTGGCGACGGCCAGGTTTCTTTGGGTCAAACCGTGCTCAAATCAAATGCAAAAAAAATTCGCAAGCTTGGCGATGGCTCGATTATTGGCGGATTTGCTGGTGCGACGGCAGATGCTTTTACTTTATTTGAACGTCTTGAATCAAAATTAGAGCAATATCCAAATCAATTGATGCGCGCCTGCGTTGAGCTGGCGAAGGATTGGCGCACCGATAAATATTTGCGTCGTCTCGAGGCAATGATGATTGTCGTCGACAAAAATACCTCGCTGATACTCACCGGGAATGGTGACGTTCTTGATCCGGAAGATGGAATTGCTGGAATTGGTTCTGGAGGAAATTTTGCTCTTGCCGCCGCGCGGGCACTGAGTTCAATCGAAGAGCTTTCGGCGGAAGAAATCGTGAAGCGTTCAATGAAAATTGCCGCAGATCTCTGCGTTTATACTAACAATAATATTTTAATTGAGACGCTGTGACTAAAATATTCTCATCCCTTATCATTCTATTAGCCCTTGCTAGTCAAGCATCGGCAGCAGTTTCTCTTTCAGTTAAAAGTGGTGAAGTTGCTAAAACTAAAATTTTATTTATTGGCTTCGAACCAACAAACGCAGAGCTTCCCCAGATGAAGCGTGACGCTAATGAAGTTTTTGAACGCATCAGAAAAAATTTAAAAACGACAGATCTTTTTGAAGTAGTTAAGGAATCTGGTTCCGACAAGAGTCTTTCCGCAGAAGCTATGCCGGATTTTACAAAATATTCAAATGCGCAAATTGGCGCAATTGTGATAGCGCAATTTAATTATGATTTGTCGGGAAATTTAGAGACGCGTGTTCGGGTTTGGGACGTGCTCGATCAGCGTCAAATGTTTGGCAAGCTTTACGCCGCATCGCGAGATAATTACCGAAAAATTTCCAACGCAATTTCCAACGAAATTTTTAAAGCAGTTACTGGCGAAGCTGTTGGCCATTTTGATTCGCAAATTCTTTACGTTTCTGAATCCGGGCCAATCACAAAAAGAGTTAAGCGTATTAATATTATTGATTTTGATGGTGAAAATAAGCGCGTTTTGACCAATGGTCAGGATTTAGTTTTGACGCCAATTTTTTCTAAAAATCGTAACGAAATTTTTTACGTAAATTATTTGCAAGGTAAGCCGCAAATTTTTTCGATGAATTTGCAAAATTTGCGTGGCCATAAGGTTGGAGGATTTAGAGGCACTACCTTTGCCGCAGCAACCAATCCAAAAGACGCGAATGTTATTTTGCTTTCGGCGATTGACGACGGAAATAGCGATATTTACGAGTTGAATATTGCGGCCAATTCAGCGCAACGACTCACAAAAAGTCAGGCGATCGACACTACGCCAACCTACTCTCCTGATGTTAAATATATTACCTTTGCTTCTGATCGCGATGGTAGTCAGCAGCTTTATGTAATGGATGTCAGCGGCTCGTCCGTAAAAAAAATTAGCTTGGGCGAGGGTTCCTATTCTAAGCCAGTTTGGTCGCCAGACGGCAAGCTAATCGCCTTCACTAAATCTAAAGGTGGGAAGTTTTACATTGGCGTAATGACGCCAAGCGGCTCGGGCGAAAGGTTACTCACTAGCGGCTATTTGGTCGAGGGCGCGCGCTGGTCGCCGAGCGGGCGTTATCTAATTTTTTCCCGCAAAAATTCTCCTTACGGACAAAGTTCTGTGCCGCGAATTTACATCGTGGATGTTTTGACTGGGTTTGAAGTTGAGCTGCCAATCCCCGCGGGAGAAGGAGCGACAGATCCAGATTGGGTTTAAAGCGATGCGACGTTAACAAACAATTACAAAGCCAAAATTACCTACATGTATTTTTTCAAGCGTTTCATGCTAATTTTTCCAACGCTTTTTATAATAATGTTGGTTAATTTTTTGATCATTCAAACCTCTCCAGGCGGTCCGGTAGAGAGGTTTGTGGCGCAGATGAATCACGCAACAAAAGTTTCTGGCGAGGTAGGAAATATCAATTTGGCTAGTGATTCGACCCTGAACTATCAAGGCTCACAAGGTGTTGACGAAGAATTAATCGAGAAAATAAAAAAACTTTACGGCTTCGATCGGCCGCTTTCTGAGCGATTTTTTTTGATGATGAAAAAATATTTTACCTTCGATTTTGGAATGAGTTTTTATCAAGATAAAAAAATCTCCGAGCTGATCTTGGATAAATTGCCAGTTTCGATTTCTCTAGGTCTATGGACGGTTTTGCTCGTCTATTTAATTTCCATTCCGCTTGGCATTAAGAAGGCGGTAAATGATGGTTCAAAGTTTGATATTTGGACGAGTAGCGTGGTGATTTTTTTGCATGCAATTCCATCTTTTCTTTTTGCGATTTTGCTAATCACGCTTTTATGTGGCGGAAATTTTTTAAATATTTTTCCACTGCGCGGATTGGTTTCGGCAAATTTTGACGAGCTAAGTTTTTGGCAAAAAATCACTGATTATTTTTGGCATTTAATTCTTCCAGTTTCATCAATGGTTGTTGGCGGATTTGCTTCGCTAACTTTTTTTGTCAAAAATTCCTTCATTGAAGAAGTTAATAAAAACTACGTTATCGCCGCTTACGCCAAGGGTTTGAATCAGCGAAAAGTTTTGTATCGCCACGTTTTTCGTAACGCGATGTTGATTGTAATTGCTGGATTGCCTGCGGCTTTAATTGGAATTTTTTTTACTAGCTCAATGTTGATTGAGGTAATTTTCTCTCTCGATGGCTTGGGGCTCCTGGGTTATGAATCGGCAATTTCGCGCGATTATCCACTGATGTTTGCAACGCTTTATATCTTTACATTACTTGGCTTGGTGACCAATATTATTTCTGATTTTACCTACAAAGTTATTGACCCACGCATTAGCTTTGAGACCACGTCCAAGAAAAGTTAAAAAATAATTTGCAAGTTAGAGTTTGAAAAATAAGTTGCCGCGCCTTTCGTTTTCCGGGTAGGGTTCCTAGGTGCCTATGAGGCCACTGAAATCAAGGCTTCATCCCCGTTTTAAGTAATTTTAAGCAATGTCAAAAAGTTCTAAAGAAGTCCTGGGTATTATTAAGCTACAAGTAGCTTCAGGAAAGGCTAATCCAGCGCCTCCAATTGGACCAGCTCTAGGTCAAAAAGGCCTTAACATCATGGAGTTTTGTAAGCAATTTAACGCGCTTAAATTTGATTACGATCTTGGTACGCCAATTCCAGTTACGATTACTGCTTACAAGGATAAGTCATTCACGTTCATTACCAAAAGCCCTCCGGTTTCTTACTTAATCATGAAGGAAATCAACCTTGCAAAAGGCTCTTCAGCTCCAGGAAAAGATTCCGCCGGTAAAATTAACACGGCTCAAATTGCTAATGTCGCCAAGAAAAAAATGGTCGACATGAATAGTTCTGATCTAAATGCTTGCATGCAGATGGTTAAGGGTTCTGCGACCTCAATGGGTTTGGAAGTAGTCGAATAAAATTTTTTTAAAAATGGTGAAGAAAAATCAGAAACAAGTAGTCGAAAAATGCAAAGCAGCAAATATCGAAGAGGCCATAAAAAAGGTCCAAGACTTAGCGGCAACAAAAAAACGTAAATTCGTTGAGTCTATTGACGTTGCGCTAAACTTAGGAATCGACGCCAAGCAATCCGATCAAACTGTTAAGGGCTCAATAATGCTCCCTCACGGTTCTGGAAAAAAGGTTAGAGTAATTGTTTTTACTGGTAACGAGGATCAGAAAAAAACCGCTCTGGAAGCTGGTGCGATATTTGCAGGCTTAGATGAATTGCTTGTTAAAGTTGAAGGTGGATTCCTCGATTTCGACTGCTGCGTCGCCACTCCAGATGTTATGCCAAAAATTAGTAAGCTTGCTAAAAAGCTCGGGCCCCGTGGCTTAATGCCAAGTCCAAAAAACGGCACAGTTACTCCCGATGTAAAGAAAGCAGTTACTGATGCAATGAAGGGAAAGATCAATTTTAAGAATGACAAAGGTGGAACTGTACATTGCATGATTGGAAAGGTTGATTTTGATGCAAAAAATCTTCTCGAAAATCTGCAGAGCGCTGTTAAAGCAATCAAATCTTCCAAGCCGGAATCCTCTAAGGGAAAATTCATTAGAGAGCTCTATTTGAGTTCAACAATGGGACCTTCCGTGCAAGTCGCCATCGAATCAGTTTAAGTGAGTTAGCAAATGAACAGAGAACAAAAATCACAATTAGTTACCTCGCTACAAAACAATCTTGTGAATAGCGCCTTCGTTGCCGTTATTCATTATCGCGGCATGAGCGATAAACAACTTTATGATTTACGCGTAGCTTTGAAGTCAAAAGGTTGTGGAATGAAAATCGCCAAAAATACTTTGGTAAAAGTTGCAGTCGAAAAAACCGAGCTTAAGGCTCTTTCCGAGCACCTTTCTGGTCCAACGGCACTTCTTTATTCGCAAGATCCGGTAGCCTTGTCTAAGATAATCGCAGACATGGCTAAGCAGATCGAAGTTTTGAAAATCAAGGCTGGCTTCTTCAACAAATCTTTGGTGACTGAATCCGCCATTAAAGAGATGGCGAAACTTGGATCATTCGAAGAAGTTCGCGCTTCTTTCCTTGGTATACTTAATGCCGCTCAATCAAACTTTGTTAGATTGCTTACTGCTCCAGAAAAAGGCTTGGCAACTCTAAAAACTAACTAATTCCAAAAAATTATTAACTAACCTCAACTAAAGTCGACATGTCTACTAATCTTGAACAACTATCAGAATCTCTATCATCTCTAACTATTCTTGAGCTTGCTGAATTAAGCAAAAAGCTAGAAGAAAAGTGGGGCGTATCCGCTGCTGCATTTGCTTCTGCTGCTCCTGTTGCAGCTGCTGTAGTCGAAGTTAAAGACAAATTTGACGTTGTTTTAACTGCTTTTGGTGATAATAAAATCAACGTTATTAAAGAAGTTCGTGCGATTACCAATCTAGGTCTAAAAGAAGCCAAAGATTTGGTTGAGGCCGCACCAAAAACTGTTAAATCTGACGTATCTGCATCAGAAGCAGAAGAAATTAAAAAGAAGCTCGAAGCAGCTGGCGCAAAGGTTGAGTTGAAATAAAACAAACAAATCTTTTCAAGCCAATCCACTAGTTTTAGTGGATTGGCTTTTGGCGTTTTTAATAAAGTTACTCAAAAAGGATAAACATGGCTCAGATTCGTAACTTCGATCAGGTTCTTTTTAGAAAGAGTTTCAGCAATAGTGGTGGCAAAGAAGTAATTGCGATTCCCAATCTGATCGCGCTACAAAAAGAATCTTACGACAGATTTTTACAGGCAAAAATTCCACACGAGCAACGTGAAAATGTTGGTATCCAATCGGTCTTTCACTCGTTTTTTCCGCTTTCCGATTCGGCTGATAGAGTTACGGTCGAATTTCTTAGTTACTCACTTGGCCAGTCAAAATACGAAGCGCAAGAATGTCTTTCTGCAGGCAGAACCTTCTCGGCACCTCTTCATGCTCAGCTTCGCCTAGTCTTATGGCATCAAGAAGAAGGCAGTGAAGTTAAAGAAATTCGCTCAATCAAAGAGCAAGAAGTTTACTTGTGCGAAATTCCTTTAATGACAGAAACAGGAAGTTTTGTTGTTAATGGCGCAGAAAGAGTTGTTGTTTCGCAAATGCGTCGCGCACCCGGCGTTTTCTTCGATAGTGAAAATGTAAAATTATCTGGATCGAAATCCTACTCCGCAAAAATCATCCCTCATATCGGCTCTTGGCTTGATTTTGAATTTGATAGCAAAGACGTCCTTCATTTTCGCGTCGATAAAAAAAGAAAAATCCCAGTAACTTCTCTTCTGCGCGCACTTGGAATGAGTTCTGAGTCAATTATCCGAACCTTCTACGGCTCTGTTGATGCGACCTTTACCAAAAAAGGCTGGGCATTGGCATTTGATCCAGAATCTTTTTCTGGTAGAAAAGTTCCTTATGACTTGGTTTGCGCTCATTCTGGCGAAGTAAAGGTAAAAGAAGGGGTGAAGCTCAATCGCAAATTGATTGACAAATTGCAGTCAGAAAAATTCACGCATTATTTGTTAACCGCTGAAGTTTTACCTGGTTATGTTGTTGCTGCGGACTTAATAGAATCCGAAACTGGCGAGCTTTTGCTCGACGCTGGCTCAATCATTACTGCTGAAAGCCTAGAAATTTTGCACAAGTTAAATTTTGCAATGGTTCCGGTGATCAATCCGAGCAAGTCTGAAATGGGTCCATATCTCTACAACACAATGTTGGTCGATAAGAACCCAAATCAACGTGAGGCTTTGTTCGACATTTATCGCGCTGTGCGATTGGGAGAAGCTCCATCTTCATTCGAAGTGGCAAAAAATTACTTCGACAATCTCTTCTTCAATGACACGCGCTACAACTTGTCAGATGTTGGTCGCATGAAGATGAATCACCGCCTAAGTTTAGAGGTTAACAAGGATACACTCTTCTTAACCAATCAAGATATTGAGCAAACCATCAAAATTCTCAGCCTTATTAAACACAGCGATCTCAAGACCGACGATATTGATAACTTGGCTAACCGTCGCGTTCGCGCCGTAGGTGAGTTGATTGAAAATCAGTTGCGCATTGGCATGACCAGAATTGAGAAGGCGATCATGGAAAAGTTGAATTCAGTAGAAGTCGACACGGTTATGCCGCAAAGCTTGATCAACTCCAAGCCTTTAGTTACTGCGGTTAAAGACTTTTTTGCGACTTCGCAATTGTCGCAATTTATGGATCAAACAAATCCACTTTCTGACATTACTCACAAGCGTCGCCTTTCAGCTCTCGGACCAGGTGGTTTGACTCGTGAACGCGCCGGTTTCGAAGTGCGTGACGTGCACCCTACACATTACGGAAGAATTTGTCCGATTGAAACCCCGGAAGGTCCGAATATTGGCTTGATCAACTCTCTTGCGACATATGCTCGGGTTAATAATTACGGATTTATCGAAACTCCTTATCGCAAAGTTGTTAACGGAAAAATTACTAACGAAGTAAAATATCTCTCGGCAATGGGCGAGGTCGATTTTGCAGTTGGGCCTTCGAATGTTGAAGCCGACGCAAATGGCAACATTAAATCTGACTTGGTGAGTTGTCGTAAAAATGGCGAATTCATAATGTTGACGCCAGACAAAATCGACTTTATTGACGTCTCAACTAAGCAGATTATTTCGATCGCAACTACACTAATCCCCTTCCTTGAGAATGATGACGCGAATCGCGCATTGATGGGTGCAAACATGCAAAGACAAGCGGTTCCATTGCTTTGTCCAGATGCGCCTGTGGTTGGAACTGGGATGGAGTCAATAATTGCTTCTGATTCCGGGGCTGTAGTTTGTGCTAAAAAAGATGGCGTTGTAAAGTTTGTAGATTCTACTCATGTCGTTGTCGAAGTAACCGAAGACAACACGATTGAGATGTACGATCTCAAAAAATATTTGCGCACCAACCAAGATACCTGCGTCAATCAAAGACCAACTGTTTCGGTGGGTGAAAAAGTTAAGGCGGGACAAATAATTACTAGCGGGCACTCAATCGCTGGCGGTGAAATTGCTCTTGGCAAAAACGTGCGCGTTGCCTTCATGCCTTGGAGCGGTTACAACTTTGAGGACTCGATCATTATTTCTGAAAAACTTTTGGCCGATGACACATTCACCTCGATTCACATCGAAGAAATGGAAATCATTGCTCGCGATACGCGCCTCGGGCCCGAAGAAATCACGCGCGACATTCCAAATGTTGGCGAAGAATTTTTAACCAAGCTCGACGAAGAGGGTATTATCCACGTTGGTGCTGAAGTTAAGCCAGGAGATCTTCTTGTTGGTAAAACAACTCCGAAGAGTGAATCGCCGATGACCCCAGAAGAAAAATTACTCAAAGTAATTTTTGGTGAAAAATCCGCTGACGTAAAAGATTCATCGCTCTATGCTCCTACAGGAGTAGGTGGAACGGTGGTTGACGTAAAAGTTTTTTCACGCAAAGGAATTGAAAAAGATGAGCGCTCGGTTTACATCGAAATGCAACAAATCGAGGCATTGTCTAAACGCAAAAATCTTAGAACTTCTTTCCTAGAAGATTCTCTGAAAGCTGCTTTAGTGAAGCTATTCAGTGATGAAAAACTAACTAGCGGCATCGACAAGCTAAAGGCAAAAACTAAGCTTGATTCTAAAGATTTGTTGACCCTATCAAAAGCGCAATTGATCAAGATTGTTGTCGATGATTCCGAGGTAATGGACAAGTCTGAAAAGTTAATCAAGTCACATAATCAACAGATCTCTGAAGTCGAAAGAGACTATAGCGATAAAGTCACAAAGATTAAAACTGGTGATGAGCTAGGCCAGGGTATTCTTAAGATCGTTAAGGTTTATATCGCTTCGAAATATCGTTTGCAGCCAGGTGATAAAATGGCGGGTCGTCACGGTAATAAGGGCGTGGTTTCTAAAATCGCGCCAATTGAAGACATGCCTTATTCTGCAGATGGTGAGCCAGTTGATATCGTCCTGAATCCACTAGGCGTGCCTTCTCGTATGAATATTGGTCAAATTCTTGAAACTCACCTTGGGTTTGCGTCAAAAGAACTCGGCAAACAAATTGGCCAGATCATTGATCAGGTTGCTGCGAAGAAAGAAGAATTCATTAAAAAATTGAGCGACAAGCTTTTGGCAATCTATTCTTCCGAAGAAGAAAAGAAGAAGATCCAAGCCATGTCTGACAATGAATTAATTGAATTCGCTTCTAAGCAAAGAAATGGAGTTCACTTTGCGACCGGAATTTTTGAAGGCGCAAAAGAGGAGCACATCACTGGCTTGTTAGAGTTGGCTGGCCTTGATAAATCTGGCCAGATCCATCTTTTTAACGGCAAAACCGGAGAGAGATTCGATCGTAAAGTCACTGTCGGTTACATCTATATGCTGAAGCTCCATCACTTAGTTGATGACAAGATTCACGCCCGTTCAATCGGACCATACAGCTTGATTACGCAACAGCCCCTTGGCGGTAAATCGCACTTCGGTGGTCAGCGTTTCGGTGAAATGGAATGTTGGGCATTACAAGCATACGGAGCCGCTTACTCACTCCAAGAAATGCTTACGGTTAAATCGGATGACGTGGTTGGTAGAATCAAAATCTACGAATCAATCATTCAAGGAAATCAGAACTTCAATTGCGGCATTCCAGAATCATTCAATGTAATGATTAAGGAAGTGCGTTCACTTGGTCTTAACATCGAATTAATCGAGAAATAAAAACTAAAGCACATGACTCTTGCCGGAACTTCATCTCATGGTCTCTTAAGCGTAACCTCAAATAACGCGGTTGACCTGCTCGATTTCAACGCCATCAAAATTTCAATTGCCGATCCGGATAAGATTCGCTCTTGGTCTTTTGGTGAAGTATCTAAGCCAGAAACCATTAACTACCGTACATTCAAGCCAGAAAGAGAGGGTTTGTTTTGTGCGCGAATTTTTGGTCCAATCAAGGATTATGAATGTCTTTGCGGCAAGTATAAGCGCATCAAATACAAGGGTATTGTCTGCGAAAAATGCGGCGTCGAAGTCACTTCATCGAAAGTTCGTCGCGAAAGAATGGGTCACATTGAACTCGCTGCACCAGCAACTCACATCTGGTTCCTTAAGTCCTTACCGTCTCGTATTAGTACCATCCTTGGAACTACGCTGAAAGCGATCGAGAAAGTGATTTATTTTGAGGCTTACGTTGTTACTGATGGCTTAATGTCTCCATTAAAAGAAGGCGAAATCTTGAGTGAAGATGAATATTCCAGATTCCAAGAAGAGCATGGATATGGCAGTTTCATCGCTGAGATGGGTGCGGAAGCGGTTCAAAAACTTTTGCAAAGACTTGATCTGAAAAAATTACAAAAAGATCTGCGCGAAGAATTGTCTGAAGCAACTTCAGAAATCAAAAAAGAGAAAATCATCAAAAGATTAAAGCTGATCGAGCAGTTCATCGATTCAGACAGTAAGCCTGAAAACATGGTGATGACCGTTCTTCCAGTTATCCCGCCTGATATTCGTCCTCTAGTTATGCTTGATGGCGGACGTTTTGCAACCTCGGATTTAAACGAGCTTTATCGCCGCGTAATCAACCGCAACAACCGCCTTCGTCGTCTTTCTGAACTTGGCGCGCCTGAAATTATCATCAAAAATGAGAAACGCATGTTGCA
>CAMBFP010000014.1 GCA_945865745.1 Rhizobium sp. Q54
ACCCTCACGGCCAGCTTGGAAGGCTGGAACTCTACCGTTGAGCTACACCCGCATTTTTGTTTGTGGTGGAGAGGGCTGGATTTGAACCAGCGAACGCTTGCGCGGACAGATTTACAGTCTGTTGCCATTGACCACTCGGCCACCTCTCCCCATCACTTACCCCCAAGAAAACAAGGGCGCGTCTTTCTATTTAGCGGGTGCAAATTTTGCAACCCGGATTCTTTTTTAATGTAACTTTGCGGAAGTTATTTTGAAGAAAGTCAGAGAGAAGAATTTTGCCAACAAGACTCTCGCCGATGCCGAGAATTTCGTTAATTAACGTGGTGGCTTGAATTGCGCCGATTGTTCCTGCAACTGATCCTATGATTCCTCTTTCGGACATTGGCAGAGAGAAATTTTCATCAAGGATATTTGGGTTAAAGCAGGCGTAGCATGGGTTGTTTTTTTGGTAGGATTTAAATGTAGAGACCTGTCCTAAAAAGCCTTTTACCGCGGCGAAGATCAGCGGTTTTTTTTGTTCGTGGCAGATTTCATTAATTAAAAAACGCGTCGGAAAATTGTCGGTGGCATCTAAAATAAAATCGTAATCGGGGCAAATTTTTCTAAGGCTTTCGCGAGTCGCACGTTCGGGGAAAATTTTTAAATTGATGTCAGGATTTAAGTCAGAAATTTTTTCTTGCGCGCTGATAACTTTTTTTTGTCCGAGATTTTTTTCGCCGTGAATAACTTGGCGCTGTAGGTTTGAAAGCTCAACGATGTCTTCATCAACCACGCCAATATTTCCGACTCCCGCCGCAGAAAGATAAAGCAGAACTGGCGAGCCAAGACCGCCAGCGCCAATTACTAAAACCTTTGCGCGCAGTAATTTCTCCTGGCCAAGTTCGCCAATTTCAGGAAGAATTAAATTGCGCAGGTAGCGCTGTTTTTGTGTGTCGGTTAGCATCAGAAATTATTAAATTTTTCCTAGATCCCCGCCTTCGCGGGGATGACGTTGGAAGTGAAATGCAAAACTAGTCGCGTCATCCTCGCGAAGGCGGGGATCCAGGAGAGTTATCACTTTTCCATTCGCAAAATTTTTGAATTTTACACTCGTCGCATTTCGGTTTGCGCGCCTGACAAACATAACGCCCATGAAGAATCATCCAGTGGTGCGCATGACTTTGCCACTTTTTTGGAATCACTTTTAATAAATAAATTTCAGTTTTTTCAGGCGTGTTTTCTTTGACGAAACCGAGGCGATTAGCAACGCGAAAAACGTGAGTATCAACTGCAATTGTTGGATGTCCAAATGCACAATTCAAAACAACATTTGCGGTTTTTTGGCCTACGCCCGGCAAAGATTTTAGCCTTTCAAAATCTTCAGGAACTTCGGAGTTAAATTCATCAATCAAGCGCTGCGAGAGCTTGATAACATTGGCTGCTTTGCCATTATAAAGACCAATAGTATTAATGTATTTCTTCAAATTTTTTTCACCCAATTTCAGCATTTTTTCTGGCGTGTCGGCAATTTTAAAAAGTTCTTTCGTTGCCTTATTAACACCAATATCCGTGCTTTGTGCCGACAAAACCACGGCAACCAAAAGCGTAAAATTATTGCTGTAATTCAGTTCAGTTTTTGGATGAGAATTCTCTGCGCTCCAAACAGAAAAAATTTTGTTAATCTTGCCGCGATCGATCATTTACAAATAAATTGTGATTCTTACGTTGCCGCGCCACCGCCCCAATAATTCCCTGGTTCCACAGCACATTTTGATATGAATATTCAAGAGCTAAAACAACAAAGCAAAGTTCATTTTATTGGACTTGGCGGCATCGGCATGAGTGCGCTCGCCTTCATTTTGCGCGAATGGAAAATTTCGGTTCAGGGCTCCGATTTATCTGAAAATTATTTAACGCCAAAATTGCGCGACAAGGAAGTAACTTATTTTGTCGGCCATAAAACAGAAAATATTTCCGATGATGTTTCGCTGATCGTGGCAACTTCAATAATCAAAACCGACAATCCCGAAATCATCGAAGCGCAAAAAAGAAATATTCCTGTAATAACGCGCGCTAATTTATTGGCGCTGATCATGCGAGAATATAAAGGAATCACGATTGCTGGCACGCACGGAAAAACTAGCACGACTGGAATAGTTTCGTTAATGCTCGAAATTGGCGAGTTCGATCCGACCGTAATAAATGGTGGCGTTATTCATTATTTCGGCAGCAATTCAAAAGTTGGAAAGGGCAAATATTTAGTCGCAGAATCTGATGAATCAGACGCAAGCTTTGTTGATTTACCAAGCTTTATTGGCTCTGTCACAAATATCGAGCCTGAACATTTGGAATTTAAAGGTTATGCTGGATCTTTCGAAAAACAGAAAGCCTGCTTTGAAAAATATGTTGAGCAAATCCCAGCTGAAGGCATGTGCGTGCTGTGTTTAGATTCTCCTGAAGTTGAAAAGATTTACGAAAAATTAAAATCCTCAAAGAAAAATTTAGTTACTTATTCAACAAAAAAATCTGCGGATTTAACGGCAAAAAATATCAAGATGGACGCAGGTGGCGTTAGCTTCGATGTGATATTTAAAAACGGTCGAGAAATTAAAAATCTAAAAATGCCAATCTACGGCGAACACAATGCCAGCAACGCTTTAGTGGCGATAGCGATTGGTGATTTTTTGGGAATGAGTGAGGATAAAATTAGAAAATCTCTTGCTGCTTTTAATGGCGTAAAACGTCGCTTTACTAAAGTTGGAGAATTTAACGGCGCCGCAATAATTGATGATTACGGGCACCATCCAACAGAAATTAAAACTACGCTTTTAGCTGCGCGGGCGCTGGCCGGAAATCATAAAGTAATTTGTGTTTTTGAGCCTCACAAATATTCACGAGTCAGCAGTTTATTTAATGAATTTTGCAATGCTTTTGGCGACGCAACTCAAGTGATTGTTTCTGATGTTTATTCAGCCGGACAATTGCCAATCAAGGGCGCAACACAAGATGATTTAATCGAGGGAATAAAAAAATCCGGTCATAAAAATGTTGTTAAGCTTACAAGCGACAAAGATTTAGCGGCAATCATCAAGCCTCAAATTTCTGCCGGCGATATAATCTTTTGTACCGGCGCTGGCAATGTTACTTACTTGGCCGCAGCACTGGAATCGCAGTTAAAAAATCTCGACAAATAAATCGGCCCAACAACAAGTGCTGAATAAAAAATTCAAGTGTGGGCGACGCACTTTTTAGCGCCAACCTCAACCCATAATCCCTCACTTGTTGCGAGGTCAAAATGAACTTTAAAATTTCTCAGGTGGAACAAATCACAATCAAAGAACTAAACACAAAAGAAGAAATGCTCTTGGCCTATCCAATTCTTAGGCAGCGCTACCAGGATATGAGTTTAGAAAAATACTCTGAACAAATTTCTGAGATGATTGAGATGAATGATTTTAAAATGATTGGCGCTTTTTTAGGCGAAGAAATTCTTGGGGTCGCCGGCTATTGGGTTTTATCCATGCTTTACTGCGGTCGCTATATTCAGGTTTCGAGCTTTATCGTTGATGGAGAAAAAAGAGGCGCGGGAATTGGTAAAAAAATTTTAGCAGAAATCGACGAGATCGGCAAAAAACTAAACTGCGAAAAAGTTATCTTGGATTCATTCACTGAAAATAAAAAATCTCACCCACTCTACTATCGCGAGGGCTTCTATATTCGCGGCTTTCATTTCATGAAAGATTTGTAGATTGCATGTGCGAGGCAAGTGCAAGTGGCGCAATTTTTTAATAAGACCAAAAAACTCTGCTCAATTGAAATAAAAATTCCTGAAAGCTTTCGCCCTGGCGCAGCGCAATTCAAAAAATCAATCCGATGTCTCAAATAAAAATAGCCAGCTTCAACGTAAACTCAATAAAGGCTCGTCTGCCCAGGCTTCTTGAGTGGTTAAAAACTTCTAATCCTGACGTGGTTTTACTGCAGGAATTAAAATGCGTGGAAAAAGAATTTCCTTTTGAAGCCTTGTTTGACGCGGGTTACAACGCCGCAGTCTCTGGACAAAAAACTTACAATGGCGTTGCAATTCTTTCAAAATTTAAAATTGAAGATGTCGTTAAAACCTTGCCAGAACTAGACTGCGAGATTGATGAGCAGGCACGTTACATTGAGGGGGTGATATCGGTTTTAGGCAAAGCAATTCGCGTTGCGTCGATTTACGTTCCAAATGGCGGGGGCGATTTAATGCCGAATGAAACGGTCGAAAGCAGTAAAAAATTTCTCTATAAATTAGATTTCTTTAATCGCTTGAAGGCTCATTTATCTGAGCTTCTCACCTTCGACGAAATACAAATTTTTGGCGGCGATTATAATTGTGCAGCTGAGGAAGTTGATGTTTTTGATCCAAAAAGTTTACGCGGCACGATTTGTTTTCACGATCTCGAGCGTCAAAAGTTTCGCTCACTTTTGAATCTTGGATTAATCGATTCTTACCGCGCCACCAATCCACAAAGCCAAGCTTTTTCTTGGTGGGATTACCGCGGCGGCTCGTGGCAGAACAATAAAGGAATGCGCATTGATTACCTTCTTACCTCTCCGCAAGCAGCCGATAAAATCACTTCGGCAACGATTGAGGATAGAGGAGTAAGAGACCAAGAAAAGCCTTCAGATCATTGTCCGGTTTGCGTGACGATCGAAATATAATCAGCGATCAGATACGAGAATTTTTGCAATTTTTGAGAAATTTTTATCTGCGCAGCTTTTTTCGTAATGCACAAAAAAAGCAGATCTTGTTTCAGAAATGACATTGATCTTGTTAAAAAATTTTTCGCTACTAGATTGCTCACGCCCTTGAGCTGCAAGGCTTGAGGAGCTATGGTGATAAATGTAATTCGCAATAAACGTTATGGACCTGGGGGCAGTACCCAGCACCTCCACCATTTCTTTAGAGAAATCCCAATATGGGGGTGAATCAGCTTTCGACATTCGCTAAAGGAATTAATTTTGCCCGGTTGAGAAACTGCCGGCCGCGACTTGCTCTTCTTCGGAGGATCAGACCACGCGACATCCGTTCAAAAAAAGTAAACGCAAACGACAACTTTGCTAATGACAATTTCGAACTTACTCCAGCGACAAAAGTTGCTTTTGCATAAATGAAATAGTCGGGGCTCGCCCGGGCGCCTGTCAACAGAAGCTCGGGCATTTCTTTCCACTGACCTACAACAAGCATGCAAGATCAAATCGGTTACGACGAAATTATCGAAAATTCGATGCGCCTAGTGATCTACGAAACTTTAAAAAAAGTTGAGAAGGCCGGACTCCTCGGAAAACATTACTTTATTATCACCTTCCTCACCCGCTTTGCTGGCGTTTCGATCCCGCAAAGTCTGCTCGAAAGATATCCAGATGAGATGACCATCGTCATCCAATATCAGTTCCGTGGCTTGGTGGTTGAGACCGATTCTTTTAAAATCTCTCTCGGCTTCAGCGGAAAATATGAAAAGCTCGACATCCCCTACAAGGCCGTCACCTCATTTGCCGACCCTTCAATGAACTTCGCCCTAAAATTCAGCATGAGTTATGGCGACCTTCAAGAGCTTGAGCTAGAAGATTTGGATGAGTCAAATCAAGTCACTAACGAAAATGGCGACAAAAAATCTAACACAAAAATTGATTTATCAGCAAAGGTCGTTTCGCTTGACGCCTTTCGCAAAAATAAAGGCGTAATCAATCCTTCTGATAAATGATTTTTCTCTACCAATTCCTCTTTCTTGTTCTGACTTACCTAATCGCCGCAATCCCTTTTGGCCTAGTATTAACAAAAATTTTTGCCAAAAAAGATGTTCGTGAATTCGGCTCAGGAAATATCGGCGCGACAAACGTCGTAAGAGTCGCTGGCAAAAAAATTGGCCTTCTAACTTTGATTTTAGATGGATTCAAAGGTGCGATCATGGTCGTGATTGCCCGCTTCACATTTGCCGATGCGAGTGGCTTGCATATATTTTTAGTTTTAGTCGGAACGGTCGCGGTAATTGCTCATGTCTATCCAGTTTATCTGAACTTCAAAGGTGGCAAGGGCGTAGCAACTACACTCGCAGTTTTGCTCGCTCTTGATTTAAATATCGGCCTTTCCGTGATTGGCATTTGGGCGCTAACATTTGCGATATTTCGCACCTCTTCAATTTCCTCAATCGCTGCAATTTTTTCTTCGATTATTTTATCTATTTGCTACGGCACATCGATTTCACAAATTTTGTTCTGCATTTTTTTATTCGCGCTAATTCTCTACCGACACAAAGAAAATCTTGAGCGCTTAATTGCCGGCAAAGAAAAAAAATTTTAACAGATGAGTCTAATAATTGCCTTGGATGTCCCTGATTTTTCCTCTGCAAAAAAGCTCGTTGATGAAATTGGTGACGAAGGAAATTTTTACAAAATCGGTTTAGAATTAATGATGGGAGGCTCTTATTTTGAGCTGATCTCCTGGCTAAAAAATAAGAACAAAAAGGTTTTTGCCGACCTCAAACTTTACGATATTTCCGAAACTGTCGGTCGCGCCGTCGCCAATCTCGCGCAGTACGAAATTGATCTTCTGACTATTCACACCGCCAGCAAGTCGATTATGTCGCAAGCCGCGCTAAATAAGGGGAAAATGCAGGTGATTGGGGTTACGGTTTTAACAAATCTTGATCAAAAAGATTTGGGCGAAATGGGTTTTGATCCCCAAATTTCTCTCGAAGATTTAGTCGAAAAAAAGACGGCACTCGCTCTAAATTGCGGCCTTGATGGAATTGTTGCTTCTGCCCTTGAAGCAAAAAATCTGCGCCAAAAATTCGGCACAAATTTTTTGATCGTTACTCCTGGAATCAGATTAGAAGCAATTGCCAATGACGACCAAAAACGCGTTGCCGACGTTAAAACCGCACTTACAAATGGCGCATCACATCTTGTGGTTGGCCGCCCAATCACGCGCGACGCTAATCCAAAAATTGCAGCAAAAAAATTCAATGAAGCTCTCGCAAATTCTCGCTCAAGTTAAGATTGGCTACAAGCTAGCGAGCGACTCGATAACTTCTGGAATAGAAGTCGAAGACATCGCAATCGATTCCCGTTTAGTTAAAAAAAATTCCGTTTTTTTCGCCCTTCCTGGCAAAGAAAAAGATGGTTCAGAATTCATTGAAAGTGCGATCAAAAACGGCGCGAGTTTAGTAATCAGCGGACAACAAGAACTTCTTGTTGAATTCCTAAAAATTTTCTACACACCTCTTCCTGCCAATATCTACGCCATCACCGGCACTAACGGAAAAACTTCTACCGCTGAATTCACTCGACAAATTTTAGAATTTTTAGGCAAAAAATCTGCCTCGATCGGAACTCTCGGCGTCACCTGCGAAGCCTCAATCAAAGAGCAACTACAGAATTCTTCACTCACCACTCCTGACATCGTTTCACTCTACAAAAATCTGCACATTCTGAAAAAAAATGGCGTCAATGATGTTGCGATCGAGGTAAGCTCAATCGGCTTAGAACAAGGCCGCGCCGCTGGTTTAAAATTCGTCGCAGGCGCATTCACCAACTTCACAAGAGACCATCTCGACTATCACAAATCGATGGAAGAATATTTCCGCTGCAAAAGTTTAATCTTCGATCAAGCCACGTCAGCCGTGCTTAATTCTGATATTCCAGAATTTGAGAAACTAAAAAAAATCTGTGCCGAAAAAAATCTTAACGTAATCGAATATGGCCGCAAAGCCTGTGATCTAAGGCTTCTCGACGAAAAAACTTTTGAGTTCAGAGGAAAAAAATATCATCTCGAACTTTCAACATCTGGCGAATTCCAAATCTTTAACACCCTCTGCGCCCTTGGCAATGCTATCTCCACGAATAATTTAAACGAGACACAATTAGAAAATTTAGTGAAGAACTTCTCTAATCTTCACTCTGCCGCCGGCCGCATGCAACTCGCTGGAACTTCGTCAAATCAAGCCAAAATCTACATCGACTTCGCCCACACCCCCGACGCCCTAACCAATGTTTTACACCTCGCAAGAAAATTAACTAAGTCACGAGTTCTTGTTCTCTTTGGCTGCGGCGGCGATCGCGACAAAACTAAAAGACCGATCATGGGCAAAATCGCAAGTGATCTCGCCGACCTAATAATCGTCACCGACGACAATCCGCGCTCCGAAAAACCCGAAGAAATCCGCGCTGAAATTTTAAAAAGTTGCAACCCTAAAAAAACTCTTGAGATCAACGACCGCAAAGCTGCAATCAAACAAGCTATCTCCCTACTAAAACCAAACGACATCCTAATCCTCGCCGGCAAAGGCCACGAAAAATACCAAATAATCGGCACAGAAAAAACAGAATTTGATGAAGAAAAAATCGTAAAAGAATTCTTGGTTTAATTTTCCGCTGGTTGAGCAGAGTCGAAACCAAGAAAAATCTTGCGCTGCTCGCTTGGTTTCGACTTCGCTCAACCGGCGCGATTAATCCTTATTACTCCGAATCCTCAACGCCGACTGTGTTAAAAAATTTCTGTACGAATTCGTCAAATTTTTTCTGCTCGATCGCTTCGCGAATTTTGATGAAGAAAAAATCGTAAAAGAATTCTTGGTTTAATTTTCCGCTGGTTGAGCGGAGTCGAAACCAAGGAAAATCCTGCGCTGCTCGCTTGGTTTCGACTTCGCTCAACCGGCGCGATTAATCCTTATTACTCCGAATCCTCAACGCCGACTGTGTTAAAAAATTTCTGTACGAATTCGTCAAATTTTTTCTGCTCGATCGCTTCGCGAATATCGCGCATCAGATCTTGGTAGTAGAAAATATTATGCTCGGTCATCAGCATTGAGCCTAAGATTTCATTGGCTTTGACGAGGTGATGTAAATAAGCGCGAGAGTGATTTTCGCAGGCATAGCATTTGCATTTTTCATCGAGAGGCGCGTTGTCGTCGCGATGTTTGGCGTTACGAATATTGATGGTACCTTTTCGAGTGAAAGCTTGTCCGGTGCGGCCAGAGCGAGTTGGGATTACACAATCAAACATGTCAACTCCGCGCGCAACTGCACCGACGATATCGTATGGCTTTCCTACCCCCATAAGATAGCGCGGCTTTTCTGTGGGAATAAAATCTGCGGCGTAATCGAGTGTTGCGAACATTTCATCTTGTCCTTCGCCTACAGCCAAGCCACCGATTGCATAGCCGTCGAAACCAATTTCGATTAATTTTTTTGCCGAGATTTCGCGCAAATCTTTGAAAGTTGAGCCCTGCATTATTCCAAAAATTCCGTAACCTTCGCGCTTCTTAAAGGCATCTTTCGAGCGTTGAGCCCAGAGATTTGAACGCTCCATTGCGTCTCTTGCTTGTTTGTGAGTTGCTGGAAATTGAACGCATTCATCAAAAATCATGGTGATGTCGCTGCCAAGTTGATGCTGAATTTCAATCGAGCGCTCTGGTGTTACAAAAAATTTTGTACCATCGATGTGCGAAGAAAATTCAACGCCGTCGTCAGAAATTTTTCTGATTTTTGAAAGCGACATCACTTGAAATCCGCCAGAATCAGTAAGGATGGGACCTCCCCATCCCATAAATTTATGCAAGCCACCGAGTCTTTCGATCAATTCAGATCCTGGACGCAACATTAAGTGGTAAACATTACCCAAAAGAATTTCAGCGCCGGATTTTTTAACGTCGCTTGCTTTCATCGCCTTCACTGTTGCCACAGTTCCAACCGGCATAAAAGCTGGGGTTTGAATTTTTCCATGCGCACAACTAATTTCGCCGCGCCGCGCTTTGCCGTCACTTTTAAGTAACTGAAAATTAAATTTCATGAATCGATTTTTACCTTTTTTAATTCTGATTTTTTTACTTGGGTTGATAGCCGTTTCAACCTACAATCTAAACAAGCAACAAGATGTTAAAACATCTGAAAATAATGAAGAATTTGGCATACATTTCGTCAAATCTGAAATTGCTTTACCAGATTTTTCTTTACCAAATTTAAATCACGACGAAGAGGAATTTTCTAAAAGAGATTTTCGTGGAAAAAAATATTCTCTTATAAACTTCTTTGCCTCTTGGTGCACAACTTGTCGCGCCGAACATGAAATTTTACTACGCCTAAAAAAGTCAGGAATCGTTGATATGTATGGCGTAGCGTGGCATGACATTTCCAGTAACGCGCAAAATTATTTACAACAACATGGCAATCCATTCAAAAAAGTTGCCAATGACGCAAAGGGCTCTTTGGGCCAGGAATCTTTGATTCAAGCAATTCCCGAAACTTGGATTGTTAATGAAGATGGAATCGTCATCTGGCGCTTTCGTGGAAATTTACAGGATTTTTCGATTGAGGAAATTCAAAGCATAGTTTTACAATAGATCCAGGGTCTACACAAAATTTGTGTGAACCCTATTTCTTGGCCGGGTAGCAAAGTGGTAATGCAAGGGCCTGCAAAGCCTTGATGGCCAGTTCGATTCTGGCCCCGGCCTCCAAGAATATTAAGCTCTGAATGCCTCACACTCTCTTCTCGCAGCATTTCAAAAACACTTCTTCAGACAAAAAAATTTCTGCGCTCTGTAAAAAGTACGCCGATATTTTGCGCGCTAAAATCAAAGATTCGGAGCTTGCGGCAATCGACATCATTTCTTCGAATCGCGATTTAAAAGAATTAGAAAAATTCGCGAAAAAAATCTCTGCTCATAAAAAAATTCTCGTTCTTGGAGTAGGCGGATCAAGCCTTGGCGGTAAAACTTTAAGCGCGCTAAAGTCACAACAAAAAGTAAAATTTCTTGAATCAATCGACCCAGCAACTCTGCAAGATTGCCTAACAAATCTTGATTTTAAAAACACATTTTTTCTAGTAATCAGCAAGTCTGGCGAAACTATTGAAACCATCTGCCAGACCTTGATAATTCTGGATGAATTGCAGAGCCAAAAAATTAAAAATTTCGCGAAACAATTCTTGTTCGTTACCGAATCAGAAGAAAATTCTCTCGCGAAAATCGCTAAAAAAATCGGCGCAGAAATTACCGCCCATTCCAACAAAATTGGTGGTAGATATTCTTGTTTCTCAATCGTTGGATTATTGCCCGCCTTACTCGTTGGACTTGATGCTAAAAAAATTCGCGGCGGCGCAAAAAAAGTTCTGCAAGAATTTTTAAACGGCGACTCGATCACCAATTCTTGCGCGATTCAACTAACCGCCTTTGAGAAGGGATTCGCCAGCAATGTTGTGATGCCTTATATCGATCGCCTGAAAAACTTCACTGACTGGTATCGACAACTTTGGGCGGAATCTCTCGGTAAAAATAATTTTGGCTCAACTCCAATAAACTCAATGGGGACGGTAGATCAACACAGTCAGCTGCAGCTTTATCTCGACGGCCCGAAAGATAAATTTTTTACTTTCATCACCACACAAAAACAGCAAAAAGACTTTGCGATTAAAGATTTGAGTGGCTGCAAAACATTATTCGGCGGCAAGAAATTAAGCGAGATTGTAGTGATCGAACAAGAAACCACGATCGCAGTTTTAGAACAAAAAAAATTACCAATTCGAATCTTCGCGATCACCAAACTTGATGAAGAAGTTCTTGGCGGCTTGATGATGCAGATATTCCTCGAAACGATTTTAATCGCTTATACAAAAGGCATCAATCCGTTTGATCAACCAGCGGTTGAGCTTCGCAAAGATTTAGCTAAAAAATTTCTCAGAAAAAAATGAAAAAAGGCGGATTAGTAATTCTACTGCTCGCTTCAACTCTTGCTCTGGCCTTCGCTTACGTTTTGCAATTCGTATTTGATTATCAGCCTTGTATTTTGTGCCTTTACCAGCGTCTGCCTTTCTTCGCCATCATTGCCTTGTCGGCTGCTGGATTGGCATTATTCAATTCGAATAAATTCGTTAAAGTTGTTGCGCTTTGTTGTGTATTTTTGCTCACAATTAACATCGGAATTTCACTTTACCATGTTGCAGTTGAGCAAAAATTTATCGAAGGACCAACAGTGTGCGAGTCCTCTTCAAGCTTGAATACAGCAAGCAGTGTTGACGATCTAAAAACAGAACTTCTCAGGACAAAATCTGTGCGCTGCGATGAGCCACAAATTTCTTTTTTAAAACTTTCTATGGCCGCTTGGAATTCAATCTACTGCCTCTTGCTAGTATTTTTTTGCTGGCACAATCGCAAGCTTTGGACAAAGGGACTTAGAGCAGTCAGTAAGAAGTAGATTAATCGTTGTCGCAAAAAGCGAAAAAAGATCAGAAGAATTAGCGGCGCCACCGACTGTAAAAGGCAAAAGAATCACTCGAGTTTTTGTTTTTTCGCTCAACCAAAAAATCGCTTTCTTATCTTCGTAATTGGCAAAAATTATCGCCTCAGCCGGATTATTTTTTAGCTCCAAAACAATTTCGTTTAGGCTCTGATTATTTTTTATAAAACTTTTTTTGGTTTCGATTTTTGCCGCAATATTCAAGCCTAGCCACCGCGTTAAATCGAGCCAAGAATCATCGCTAATCACTACCCTCATACCTTTGAGCGGCTCGGCCGCCTTCTCCCAAAGTTTAATTGAGTTTTGCCATTTTACAGAAAATTTTTCGTAAGAAGTTTGGTAAAAACTAGAATTAATCGCATCAAGTAACTTAATCCGCCGCGTAAATTCAGTAGCAACCAGCGCGATGTTGTAAGGATTTAGATGGGCTCGCGGTAAAACTTTTTCACTTCTGGCTATGTCGCCAGAAATTAAGAATAATGCCTCTGAATTTGTGCGAGCTGCGACATTATCACTTTCATTAATTGCCCTTGTCAGCCACTTCGCTTCGAGTCCGCCGCCAGAACAAAAAACCATGTCGGCACTGCGGATCGCCTTAAGTAATCCATTGCTAACTCGCACATTCGCCACATTTTCCATGGGCGAAGTGCCCGTTACAATCTGAGCCTTATTTCCAACAATTTCGTGCGCCAAACTAGCCCATTCCGGCTCGCAAGCAAAAATTGTGATTTTTGCTTCAGCGGCTTTAACCGAAAAACAAAGCAGAAAAATAAAAATTTTGACTCTCATTTAAAAAAATTTGCTCGTAAAAATCTGCTCAAACAAAGTTATGGCCATATTATTTCGGAATAATTTCAGCCTCTAAATTTTATGACCAAAACCGATTATGCATCAGCGATGATGAAGTAATCAGGTTAATTTAAAGTTATAAAAATTCTTCGAGTAGAAGCCGGGGCAGCCTTTTAAAGCAAAGCTAGATAATAAATTCCTTAACTCAAACTATTCAAAACATGAGCAAACAAACAATCGTCGGCATCGAACAAATTCTTAAATCTTTACCGCATCGCTACCCATTTTTACTTGTGGATAAAGTTATTGAACTTGAGCTCGGCAAAAAAATTGTCGCGATCAAAAATGTAACCTTCAACGAGCCGCACTTTCTTGGACATTTCCCTGATCATCCAATAATGCCTGGCGTTCTAATCATTGAGGCGATGGCACAAGCAGGAGCCTTAATGGTAACTTCTGCCCCTGGTTTTAAACCAGAAGAAAAACTGGTTTATTTCATGTCGATCGATGGAGCAAAATTCAGAAAACCAGTAATTCCTGGCGATGTTTTAGAATTGCATGTTGAGGTTGTACAAAGCCGAGGCCCAGTCTGGAAACTTTCCGCTGTGGCTATCGTCGACGGACAAAAAGTTTCTGAAGCGCAACTTTCGGCAATGATTGTCGATAAGGAGAAAAAATAATGACGACAAAAATTCATCCAACCGCACTAGTCAGCAATAAAGCGCAGCTCGGCGACAATGTTGAAATCGGAGCATTTTCAATCATTGGCGACGAGGTAAAAATTGGCGACGACACCACTATTAAATCGCACGTTGTAATCGAGGGCGACACAACGATTGGCAAAAATAATGTGATTTTTCCTTTTGCGACAATTGGCCTCGCGCCACAAGATCTTAAGTTCAGAAGTGAAAAGTCAAAAGTCGTAATCGGCGATAATAACAGCATTCGCGAATATGTGACGATTCATATCGGCACGCGAGATGGCGCAATGCTAACTAAGATTGGCAATAATTGTTTGCTGATGGTTGGTGCGCACATCGCCCATGATTGCATAGTCGGAAATCATGTCATTCTTGCTAATAATGCCACGCTCGCGGGACATGTTGAGCTTGGTGATTACGTCGTAATTGGCGGACTTTCTGCGCTACATCAATTCGTTCGTGTTGGCGCTGGAGCCATGATTGGCGGCATGTCTGGTGTTGAGCATGATGTCATTCCAAATGGCTTGGTAATGGGTGAGCGCGCCTCTCTCGCTGGCTTGAATCTTATTGGAATGAAACGTCGCGGTATTTCTCGAGAAGAAATTCATTCACTGCGCAACTTCTTCAAACAAGCCTTTGCCGAAAGTGAAAAAAGCTTTTCTGCGCGCGTTGAAGAAATTTCTAAAGAGTTCTCAAGCGAAACAGTTCAAGAGGTCGTGAGTTTTGTAAAATCAGAATCATCGCGTTCTTTCTGCCAGCCAAAATCAACTCATAACCTCGGAAACTAAAATGCGCGAACTCTGTCTCGACATTGAAACCACCGGCCTCGATCCACGCAGCGGGCATCGCATTGTTGAAATCGCAGCAATCGAATTGGTGAATAAAGTTCGCACTGGAAATTTTTTTCACAGCTACGTCAATCCTAGGCGCGACATGCCTCAAGAGGCTTTCAAAATTCACGGAATCTCCGGTGAATTTTTACGCGACAAACC
>CAMBFP010000015.1 GCA_945865745.1 Rhizobium sp. Q54
GCCATTTCAAAATTCATGAAAATTGTGCTTGAATCATACTCATACATTCCGCTGTCAAACACTCCCCCAACTTGGTAAGTCTTGATGCGCGGAATTGCACCAATCAAGGTCTGGCTAGTTTCTGCAGAAATTAATTTAAGATTGTCGCCCACTTTCAAACCCATGTTTTGCGCAACAGCTGAGCCAATCAAAATCGAATTTCTATCCGACAATGCCTCGATATTTCCTGCAGTAATATTTTCTGAAATCAGCTTTTTATTTTTGAGATCATCAACCTTAAGACCCTTCACCAAACCGCCCGCATTTTTCTTCGGCGATGACAGCATCGCCTGACTTTCAACAATCGGATTAGCAAATTCGACACCAGGAATTTTCTGAATCTCACTCAAAATTTCGGCGTAATTACTGATTTTGTGATTGCTGCTGTAAACGGTCAGATGCGCATTAACGCCAAGAATTCGATTCACCAATTCGTAACGAAAACCATTCATCACCGACATCACCACAATCAAAGTAGCCACGCCAATCATGATCCCAACAAAAGAAAAAATCGCCGTGATCGAGATAAAACCCTCTTTGCGTTTTGAACGAAGATAACGGAAGGCGATGAGGAATTCGAGTTTGGAGAACATGTTATTTGATTTTGAATTTGTTGCGGAGTCCGAGACCCAAAAGAAAGATCAGAGCCACATTGATTAAAGACAAAACAGTCAAGACAGGCTCTGTATCTTTAAAAATTTCTTTCACCGATTCCGACCTAGAAATTGGCACGATAGTTAATTCTAGTGCTGAACCCAAGGGAACCAGGAAAGATAAATTAACGATCGCACAAGAAGCGACGAGCCAGAAAGAGGGGAGAAATATGCTTGCTCCGTAGCCACTAGTCCACTTGTAAATCTTGAATAAAATAAGCTCTAAATAATCTTGCGCCCACTTGAAAATAGTCAGCCCAATCATCCTAAGATCCTTAGCAAATATTTTTGTTTTCGGATTCGAAAATTGTAATTTTCTTAGCCTCCTCTTCTCCGCAGCCCTCATCTCGTAACTAAAATATTCTCGCTCTTTGAAATGATTACCTTGCTCAGCGAAGTATTTTTTTAGGAAGCGGAATTTTGGTTCATCATCAGGCCCGATTCTTCTCTCATCAACTACCCACGCCTCTTCGTTCAAGGAAAGTTTTTTTATATCCAGCAAGTAAGATTTGGAGAAGTCCGGACACCTTTTCAGGTCAAAAAACTTCAGAACAAAAGGCTCTCTAAAAATCGTATCTGATAAGGCTAAATTACCAATTTTTATATGCCTTGATTGCGTCGAAAATTCTTGGCGAAACAGGACTGATTTAAAAAATTCTGAGCCACTTAAATTAATCTCTTCGATCGAAGATCCTTCCTTAAACTTATTTGGAGTATAAAACTCAAATGAGTCGTGAAAATTACACTGCAAAAACTGGAATCCAAGCCGCCCGGAAATCTCAAGATGACAAAAATTAGCCATCTTAAAAAAGTTCGATTGCCAGAAAAACATATCAGAATTTTCAAGACGGCATCCACTAAATTCTGCGTTAGAATTGAAAACAGCGCCACGAAAATAAATCGATCCACAATCTATAAATTTTGCTCCACCAAAATTAAGCCTATTTAGATTCCCATTAAAACTTACTTCTCCATGAAATTCCGCTTCGCTAAAATTGAAATTACTTCCCACATCACTATCTCTAACTGAGAAACCTTTTTTAAAAACTGACGAAACAAAATTTGCCTCAGCATAAACACCTCTAAAAGCAAGCCTGTGAGGAAATAAAAAATTGAAATCACTTTCCACATCACCATCAGCAACTGAAAAACCTTTTTTAAAAACTGACGAAACAAAATTTGCCTCAGCATAAACACCTCTAAGCTCAACCCTGTAAGGAAATAACCACTGGTTACAATCAACACTGGCTATGTTTTTATCGCCAAGAAACAGGGCCACTTCGGTATTTGAAGCTTCAATCTCTGCTTTAATTTCTTGATTAAAATCTACCCATTTCAAACGGGATTCTTCGTAATAATTTGCAACACTATGCACAAAATTCGGTCCCGGTATAAACCTTTGCGCGGAAGGTTTCTTTGCGGCCTGTTCATCCTGTAGTTCCCAAAACTTTTTTTTAATCCTGTCGTTAAGAGATTCGACCACCATCTAAGAAACCCCTTTCGAAGTCGAATATTCAAAATTGTAAGCCTGATTTGGGTAAACAACTTTGTGCAAATCATGTGCTGCTGTTGCGGCTTCGGCAAAGCCCGTGAGGATTAACTTCAGTTTATTTTTGTAGGTCGCGATGTCGCCGATGGCGTAGATGCCGGGCTCTGATGTTTGCATTGTTGAAACATCGACGTCGAGATGGTGTTTGTGAAGGCTTAGACCCCAATCAGCGATTGGGCCGAGTTCCATGGCTAGGCCGAAGAATGGCAGCAAATAATCAGCTTCGAGTTTTTTTACATTGCCGTCGAAATCTTTTACCAAAACCGCTGAAAGCTTGCCGTCTGAGCCTTCAAGACCATCAAGTTGGTAAGGAATTACTAACTCGATTTTTCCTTCTTCGGATAATTTTTTCATTTTGTCGGCGCTTTCTGGGGCGCAGCGAAATTTGTCGCGACGATGAATTACGTAAACTTTTTTGGCGATTTCTGAAAGGCTAATCGCCCAATCCACAGCTGAATCGCCGCCACCAGCAATCACAATATTTTTTCCAACAAATTCAGCTTTATTGCGCACGGCGTAGAAAATTGATTTTCCTTCAAATTCTTCGAGACCTTCAAGCGGCGGGCGATTAGGGCCAAAGGCGCCGCAGCCCGCAGCGATGATCAAGGCTTTGCATTCAATTTGAGTATTTTTTGAAGTCGTAACCGTGAAAGTTCCGTCCGCATTTTTGACAAATTTTTCAACGCGTTGATTCAAGTGGTAAGTTGGATGAAATGGCGTCGCTTGCGCTTCAAGCATCTCGATCAACTCACTCGCTAAAATTTTTGGATGAGCAGGAATATCGTAAATCGGCTTCTCTGGATAAAGCGCGCAACACTGGCCCCCAATAACTTCAAGCGAGTCAATCACGTGGCATTTCATCTTGAGCATGCCAGCTTCAAACACTGCAAATAAACCTGTCGGACCAGCGCCAACAACAACCAAGTCGGTTTTGTGAATTGTCATTTTCTTAAAAATTTTTTAGAGGAAATACTTCGTGCAAAACTATAACTACCTTGCTTTTAGTTAAACCAAAAATATTTTTTTCGCATTGCGAGCCCGCATCTTTCCTTGTTGCAAAGCCTTGCGCAATCTCAATATAAACAAAAATGTTAAAAACTGCTTCGCTCGGATTTCCGAGAATTGGTGCTAATCGCGAACTTAAAAAAGCCGTCGAAAGCTATTGGAAAAAGGCCTCAACCGCTGCTGATTTGCAAGAGGCCGCGGCGGAAATTAGAAGAAAAAATTGGGAAGAGCAGCGAGCAAACGGGATTCATTTTATCCCTTCGAACGACTTCTCTTTTTACGATCAAATTCTAGATGCTCAAACTTTGCTTGGCGCAATTCCTGATCGCTTCGCTAAATTTTCTGGCCTTGATCTTTACTTCGCAATGGCACGCGGCGCTGATGAAGTAACAGCGATGGAAATGACCAAATGGTTTGACACCAACTACCACTACATCGTTCCTGAATTCAAAAAAGATCAGCAGTTTAAAATCTCTGCGAACAAAGTTTTCGAGGAATTTTTGGAAGCAAAAAAATTAGGAATCGAAACTCGTCCGGTTATCATTGGGCCAGTTAGTTTCTTGCTTCTTGGCAAGTCTGTAGATGGCTCAAATAAATTAGATTTGCTCGAAAATCTTCTTGCTGCTTACTTGGAACTTTTCAAAAAATTATCAGAAATCGGTGTAAAAGATGTGCAAATTGATGAGCCTTTTTTGGTTACAGATTTGTCAGCTGAAGTGATCCAGGCCTATCTAAAAGCATATCCACAACTCAAGCAAAAAGCGGGCTCAATTAAACTTCACCTCGCAACTTATTTTGATTCTCTGAGCGAAAATGCGACTCTCGCTTTCGACCTTGGCACTGAATCAGTTCACGTTGATTTGGTTCGCGCTCCTCAGCAATTTGAAGAAGTTTTGAATCTCGTTAAGTCGGGTCAAACCTTGTCTCTGGGCGTAATTGATGGTCGTAATATTTGGATCAACAACTTAGAAAAATCAGTTGAGTTGGTAAAAAAAGCATCAGCGAAACTTGGTCGCGGGCGCTTGATTGTAGCACCTTCATGCTCATTGATTCACACTCCAGTTGATCTCGACAATGAAGCAGATCTCGATTCAGAATTAAGATCTTGGCTTTCATTTGCGACGCAAAAATTGGCTGAGCTAGCAATAATTGCTCAGGCAGCTGACGCAGAAGACTTAAAAGTTAAGGCAGAAATTTCTGCGAATAAAACAGCGCTCAAAGCAAGAAAATCTTCACGCAGAATTCACAATGAACTTGTGAAAAAACGCGTTGCAGAAATCGACGAATCTTTGATGAGCCGCAAAAGTAATTTCACTGCACGCAAAAAAATTCAAACTGCATACATCGATTTACCCTTACTGCCAACTACAACAATTGGCTCTTTCCCACAAACAAAAGAAGTGCGTAAATTTCGCGCTGATTTCAAAGCTGGGAAAATTTCTGCCGCGGATTACGAAAAATTCGTACAGGAAGAAACCACGCGCACCATTCGCTTCCAAGAAGAAATTGGCTTGGATGTTTTGGTTCACGGCGAGTTCGAACGTAACGACATGGTCGAATATTTCGGCGAACAATTGTCTGGGTTCTTCTTCACCAAAAACGGCTGGGTGCAAAGCTACGGCTCACGCTGCGTGAAGCCTCCAGTTATTTTCGGCGACGTTTCTCGTCCAAAAGAAATGACGGTTGAATGGGCAAAATATGCACAAAGTCAAACGAAGAAAATTATGAAAGGCATGCTCACTGGGCCGATCACAATTCTTCAATGGTCATTTGTTCGTGATGATCAGCCGAGAAAAGAAACGGCTTTGCAAATCGCTTTTGCGATTCGTGATGAAGTTTGCGATCTCGAAAAAGCGGGAATTAAAATCGTGCAAATTGATGAAGCAGCACTTCGCGAAGGCCTGCCAATTCGTAGAAATAAGTGGAACGAATATTTAAAATGGGCGGTTGAAGCCTTCAGAATCAGCGCTTCCGGCGTTGAAGACAGAACTCAGATTCACACTCACATGTGCTACTCTGAATTTAACGACATCATTGAAGCGATCGCAAAAATGGATGCTGACGTGATTTCAATCGAAACTTCGCGCTCACAAATGGACCTGCTGAACGCCTTCGTAAACTTCAAATATCCGAATGAAATCGGACCAGGCGTTTACGATATTCACAGCCCGCGCGTGCCGAAAAAAGAAGAGATGAAAAATCTTCTACAAAAGGCACTCGATGTTTTGAAGCCTGAACAAATTTGGGTAAATCCTGATTGCGGCCTTAAAACTCGTGACTGGCCGGAAACCAAGTCAGCACTGAAGGCAATGGTTGATGCTACTAAAGAATTAAGAAGCGCTTTGTAAATCATTGAGCTCTATTTTTGAGATCATTTGTCACGTAAAAGGGTCAGGCTCACAAGAGTCTAACCCTTTTATTTTGCCTCATCATTAAATCCGCAAATAATAGAAATAATTTTCTGCCCCAGAAACTAGATCAGCACATCTTCAATAATCATCTGCACTTTCTCAACACCCATCCAGGCGTTGATATTCAAGGTTCCGACTAGGTTGATCGGCTTGGTAAATTTCGGATCAAGAAGCATTTCGCCAAGAGGGGTTTTGTTACTACGAAAAGCGATTGCTTGAATTTGGCCATTAAATCCGAGCACGGATTTGGAAGAAAAAACACAGGAAATATGTTCTGCAGTTTGGCCGACTAAATTCGCTTTCACCTTCACCACATTGCGCAAAAGAAATTTAGGACGCATGTTGCCAACGCCAAATGGCTCAAGCTTTGCCAGCTCTTTTAGCAAATCTAAATTCACCTGCGCAAGATCGAGCGCAATGTCGAATTCAGCATTTTTTTGCGCAGAAATTTCTTCGACTTTTTGCGCTAAATTTTTACAGAAAAATTGGTGAAGTTCAGAAATTTTTTCTGGGGCAACCGAAAATCCACCAGCCATCGCATGGCCTCCACCCTCAATCAACAAACCTTCCAATCGCGCTTTTAAAATTTCTCCGCCGAAATCAATTCCAGAAATTGAGCGGCACGAGGCCTTGCCCTTCTTGCCTTCATCATCAATCGCAATTACAGCGACGGGCTTGTTATACAAATCTTTTAAACGTGATGCGACGATTCCGATTACGCCTTGATGCCAGTTTTTTGCGACGGCAAAAATTATTGGATCATTTTTTGAAAAGCCGCCAGCCCATGGTTCTGTTGTGCTACGCGTCAAAGGGCCAGACTCCAGAGACTTCACGGCCTCTTCCAAAACTTGCACTTCAATCTCTTTGCGCTGCTTATTAAAAGTTTCTAATTGTTGCGCGATGGCCTTTACTTCCTCTTCGTCTTCGCTTGAAAGAATTGTCGCGCCTAAATCAGATTTTCCTACACGTCCGCCAGCGTTGATGCGCGGACCGATTACAAATCCTAAATGGTAAGCAGAGGGCTCTTCGTCGAGTCCGGCTAAATCACAAATTTCGCGCAAGCCTAAATTTTTTCTCTGCTTTAAAATTTTTAAACCAGCAGCTACGAAGGCACGATTTAAGCCGGTTAAAGACATCACATCGCAAACAGTTCCAAGCGCGACTAGATCAAGTAGATTCAAAAGATTCGGCTCTTTTTTTTTCGCGTAAAAATTTTCTTCGCGCAATTTTTTATTAATCGCGACCACAAATAAAAACGTCACACCGGCAGCGCAAAGATTTTTGTGCGGGAATTTTTCATCGAGCAAATTTGGATTAATCACCGCGATCGACTGAGGTTTTTCAAGAACTCCGAGATGATGATCAATCACGATAATCTCCAGGCCCACAGCGGCAGCATCTTCGAGCGGTTTGAAAGCGACAGTGCCGCAATCAAGTGTGATTACCAAATCTGTTCCGGATTTTTTTAGATTTAAAAGCGCCTGCGAATTCGGGCCGTAACCTTCCAAAACACGATCAGGAATGTAGATGTCGGCATTAACTCCCGCCTCGCGGAAGAAGCGCTTAAGCAAGGCCGAACTTGTTGCGCCGTCAACGTCGTAATCCGCAAAAATCGTGATTTTTTTTCGCGCGTGAATTGCTGCAATCACATGAGCAACTGCCTTATCCATGTCGTTTAGTTCAAACGGATCTGGCAGTGAAGTTTTAATTTTTGGCTCAAGAAAATTTTCGATTTCACCCAAAGAAATTTCGCGCGCAGAAAGTAGATTACTCAAAACTTCTGAGATCTCAAAGCGCTGTAAAATAGCCAACGAGTGACGTTCGTCGAAAGTTTTTTGATGCCAGTTGCGGCCGAGGATTGAAGGTTTCATGAAGTTGATTTTTTAGCTGGTTTTTTCTTCGCAATTTCAACACCAATTTTCCAAACGCTTTTTTCTAAAAAGGCCTCAATGGTTTGGCGACCCGCTTTGTTTAAAAGATTTGAATGGGAGATTTTGCTGAGTTTGGAAAATTCGGAAAGTGTGACAATTTTTTTGCCTTCTAAATAAGAGAGGCGTTTGTGGTAGCTGTTACTTAGTGCTTTGCTGACGATTTCTTCCATGATTTTTGAGACGCCTTTTTTGTCGAATTCTTTGAAGGCGTCGTAATATTTTTGGCGGTCGATGAATTTAATATTCATTGGCACAAAACCTTCGCGGATTAACAAATAATTGTTAAGGATGCGACCGATGCGACCGTTGCCGTCAACAAAAGGGTGAATATTTTCAAAAGTTAAATGTAGGCGGGCGATGCGTTTTTCGATGTTTTCGTGGTGCGATCCGTGGTAGTCGGCGAGCATTTCTTCGAGCAGACCAGTGATTTCTTTTGGAGCTGGTGCGATGTGGTTGGCGACTTTTACGTATTCGTTATTTTTGCGGAATCTGCCAGCGATGTTGTCACGAATGTTTGAGAGTAACATTTTGTGTAGAGACAAAATTACCTCGAGGGTGAGCTCTTTTTCTTTGGCTTTTTTTTCGATGTAGCCCACGACGCGGGCGAGGTTTTTTGCTTCGAAAATTTCGCGCTCGGTGATGTAGCGGTCGAGGTCGATTTGCAGAAGAATTTTTTCAGTTTCTTCAAGCGAGAGAGTGCTGTTTTCAATGGCGTTGGAGTTGTAAACTTGCTCGCCGATTTCGGTTTCTGAGATTAATTTTAGCAAAGCTTCTTTGCCATTAGCGGCCTTGAAATATCTTTGGCGCAGAGAGGCTAATTTGTTTAAACATTCACTAGGCTTTGTCATGTTTTTTGGGCGTGGGTTGATTTATCTCGTTCACGTTATTTTGTTAAAAACAGTGAAAATAAAGAAGAATTTGGTGTTAGTTCACGATTATTTTAAATAATCCGTTAAAAGATTCCTAAAGCGCCAACCAGAATCAGGCGTAAAGCGAGCATTAAAACTAAAGTAGTGGCGATTAGGCGGAAGGTTTTTTCGGAGATTAAGTCGAGAAGTTTAGCGCCCATTAAAGTGCCGAGATAGGCTGCAATTACTGAGCCGAGAATTAATAGCGACCAAGTCGCAAGAGAAAATCCGAGGAAGAAAAAGACAATAATTTTTGCTAAGTGAATGGCGCTTTGCATTACGGCTTGGGTGCTAACCATTGGTTTTTTTTCGAGCTTTTCGGCGAGCAAAAGTGAACCAACCAAAGTGCCAATGGCGCCAACAAATAAGCCAATTGAACAGCTGATGAAACCGACGACAAACCACTTGCCGCGGAAGTAAAAATTAGCAGAAAATTTTGGGGAAATCGTGATTAAAATAATAAAAAGTCCGAGCAAAAAATTGAACCAATTTTCGGGCAAAGGGGTTAAATAAAAACAGCCAACCACTCCACCCAGAAGCGCTCCAATAATGGCCTCGCGTCCAATTTTCCAATCGATATTTTTGCGCAAAACAAAAGCGCGAGTGGCGTTGCTTGAAAGCTGAATAATGGCGTGAAGGGGAATCAAAACTTCCATTTGAAAAATCTGCGCCATTACCGCAAGCAGCATTGTACCACCCAAGAAACCAAGGGATGCTGAGATGATTGCACCAATGAATGAGGCCCCGTAAATCAGGTAAAAATAATTTTCGAAGATTGGCATTGATTGATTTATTTTAGTTTTTTTAACGAGCTGTCGCGCAACAGAGATTGCAGCTGAATAATGGCAACCTCGTTTAGTTTTAAAAGTCGTTGTGATTGGGTTAATTTTTGACTAATCAATTCCGCATTCAAACTTTCTAAATTAGCTAAACAAATGAGCTGAGTTACGTCGGCGTAGTCGCGCAAATTTCCTTCAAGTTTGGGATTATTTTTGCACCATTCTTTTGCAGTCACTCCGAATAAAGCTTTGTTGAGCAAATCAGCTTCGGTGGCAAAAATAATATTAGCCGCATCTTGGGAGATTTGTGGCGGAATCAAATGCTCGGAAATCGCGTCAGTGTGAATGCGGTAATTAATTTTGGTCAGCATGTCTTGGCGTCCCAGCCCAGAGAGAGCCTTTTATTTTCTTCCTCTTTGAGGCGTTGAAATTCTTTGATTAGGTAAAGTTTGAACTCAGCTGAAATCCAAGAGGCGAATTCGAGAGCGATGTCGCGGTGGGCGAAGGTGCCGCCAGTTTTTTCGCTTTTAGAAACTATTCCAATTGCATTGGTATTCTCAATCCACTTGCTAGGAGAGAGTACAAAAGCATTGGCTCCAGCTTCTTGCCAAAAGGAGTCGAATTCGACCCCTTTAAAATTCGGATTATTAATTTTTTCCCACGGGCCAAGAAACTCGATCGTGCTTTTTGATCTCATCCAATTTTTTACGACATCTTTTGGCTAATTAGAATTCTTGTGGCGGGCGATGTCAGTTAAGGAAATGTAATCTTCATTGCCAATTCTAGTAATTGAAACTGGCAATCCTTTTGCGGTAATTTTTTTCATGATTTTTTGGGTTTGTTGTTGTGATGAATTTCGCAGGTGCTTTCTGTAGCACCTGCTTGCGACACTCGAATTTAATTTCTTAAGAAAGTCGATATTTTTCTAATTAGACCAGAAATGAAAAACTATTTACGGTTATTCTAGATTTTGTCGTAAGAAATTTTTTCTTTTTTCGCCCCTGGGTGAGTCACCGCGCCAAACCTGGCAGAGCCTACGGTTTGAGCGTATTTCCACAAAGTTCCTGACTGGTAGTCATTTTCTCTTGGCCGCCATGCAGCCTTGCGGGAGGCAATTTCAGAGTCACTTAGAGCAACGTCGATTGTGCCTTTGATGGCGTTAATGGTGATTTGATCGCCGTCTTTTAAGAGCGCGATCATGCCGCCGGTTGCGGCTTCGGGAGAGATGTGGCCGACGCAGAATCCCCTAGTGCCGCCAGAGAATCTTCCGTCGGTAATTAAAGCGACTTTGCTGCCCATTCCTTGACCGTAAATCGCCGCGGTAGTCGCTAACATTTCACGCATTCCTGGGCCGCCACGAGGGCCTTCGTAACGAATTACTAAAACATCGCCTTCCTTGTAACTCTTACGCTCGACTGCTTTGAAGCACTCTTCCTCGGAATCGAAACATAAGGCGCTACCGGTAAAAATTTGTGCGTCTCCTGCCATTCCAGCAACTTTTACAACGGCGCCATCCTCAGCTAAATTGCCTTGCAGCGTTACAACCCCGCCGGTTGGCGATAATGGTTTTTCTGGACGGTAAACCACATCTTGGTTTTCGTTGAACTGAATATCTTTTAAATTTTCGGCCATGGTTTTGCCAGTGACCGTCAGGCAATCCCCGTGGATGTAGCCCCCATCAAGCAGAAGTTTTAAAATCATTTGTACGCCACCAGCTTCAAATAAATCTTTGGCGACATATTTTCCGCCCGGCTTCATGTCGGCGATGTAGGGAGTTTTTTTAAAAATTTCTCCGACGGCAAAAATATCAAAATCAATTCCGCATTCATTGGCAATCGCCGGCAAGTGAAGAACGGCGTTGGTTGAGCCTCCTGTCGCGGCAACGATTGTTGCAGCATTTTCGAGAGATTTTCTGGTAACGATGTCGCGCGCTTTGATATTTTTTTCGAGTAAATTCATCACCGCTTTTCCAGATTGATAAGCATATTCGTCGCGTGATTCATAAGGCGCTGGCGTGCCCGAAGATCCAGGAAGTGCGAGCCCCATTGCCTCAGAAACGCAGGCCATTGTGTTGGCGGTAAATTGTCCGCCACACGCGCCAGCACTTGGACAAGCGGCTTTGGTGAGAATCTGCAAATCTTCTTCCAGCATTTTTCCGGCATCTCTTTGTCCTACAGCTTCAAAGACATCAACGATTGTAACATCTTTTCCTTTGAACCTTCCCGGAAGGATTGAGCCACCATACATAAAGACTGAAGGCACATTCAAACGCACCATTGCCATCATCATTCCGGGCAAAGATTTATCGCAGCCTGCTATTCCAACTAAGGCGTCATAGCAATGTCCGCGCACTGTTACCTCGATTGAATCGGCGATAACTTCGCGCGAAACGAGTGAAGACTTCATGCCCTGATGTCCGTTGGCGATACCATCTGTAACTGTGATTGTCGTGAATTCACGCGGCGTTCCACCAAAATCTTTTACACCTTTTTTTGCTGGTTGGGCTTGGCGCTGAAGGGCGATGTTACAAGGCGCGGCTTCATTCCAAGCACTGACAACTCCGACGAAAGGCGAGGATAAATCTTCATCCGTCAAACCCTGCGGATATAAGTCAGTCTTGATGTTATAAAGCATCGTCTTGCGCCCTTCGCAACCGTGCGAATTGGTGACGTAACGGGAAGGGAGTTTTGATTTGTCGAATTTTTTACTCATAGATTCTTTATTTTTGGTTAACTTCCATCTCGCCCATGAAATAGCAGAGAAGTGTTGCTGGAATTTTTAAAATTGATGCTGAGTCAGAATTTTTTTGTTCTATAACACCGAAATCATCTAAGGATTTTGTGACGATATAGCCTCTTGTGATATTTTTTTCTGAGCAAAATGCGATCAGCCCTTTGCAGTCCGAGAGTGATGTATGTTGGGATCTGTATTTCACTTCAAATGGAATTATTTCACCGTTAATTTCAGCCACTAAATCCACCTCTAAATCTTTTTTACCTCGCCAATAACTGAAGCGTACATTTTGCTCGTAATAGCGCGCGTATAAATGTTTGAGAACCGCAGATTCTGCAGCAACTCCCGTTAACTGAGGGTTACTATCGAAAATAGCTCTACTCTTTAACATTACTGCAGATGAAATCGCGGGATCAGATAAATAAACCTTCCACTTACCTCTTAAAATTTCTTTGCCGTAGCCAAACGGTTGCAGTCTGTAGATAAGATGGGCCGCCTCGAGCAGCTCAATAAATCTTTGTACGGTTTGTTGCGATTTTCCGATATTGCTACACAAATCTGGTATGCTGAGCATTCCACCATCATGCATACAGAGATATAAAAAGGTTTGCTCGAGCTCTAAAATCAAACGCACTCCAAACATCTCCGTCATGTCACGCCTTAAGGCCTTGTCTATTATGTCTTCGCGCAAAAGTTTTTGCGCCTGATTAGTGGTGCCTACCACGGCAGTTTGAGGGAATCCGCCACGAATCAAATATTCATGAAAATGAGCAATGTAGGAAGTTGCTACATCACTAACGCGATGCGCCTCTCTCGAGTCCCAATCAAAAATTTCTTTTAATGATTTTATGCGGGGCAGATGAGGCAGGTCTAATTTTTTTAGCTGAATATATTCGTAAAAAGAGAGTGTTGTCAGGCGGATTGTGTGCCAGCGGCCAAGGCCGGATTCTTGATTAGCTTGTATTATCGGAGTAGCTGATCCGGTAAAAATAATTCTACGTTGTTTTACAAAATCGACTTGGTGCTTTACCCAAGTTCCCCAGTCCTTTATAAATTGAGCCTCATCCAAAAAAACATATTCGGGACCATCTTGTTTTGGCTCAAGTTCGCGCCAAACTTTTATTGCGTTATCAATTCCGGCTAATTTTAAAAGCGGATGATCAAATGTTGCATAAAGAATATTACTCGCCGGTACACCATCTTTAATTAGGCTGTCAATCGCCTGAATTATCAGAGTTGTTTTACCAATTTGTCTAGCGCCAGAAAGAAATGTGGCGCGACCTCCAAGAGGATTTTTTATGCACTTATAAAGTTCGCCGAAAGCCGCTCTTTTCCAAGTAGGTAGGTCAGAAATCTTTTCATGCCGCCACCAGGGATTAAATTCAGTCAGCACCGCCGCCAATTCCTCCTTTCCAATTTCCATAAAATCTGATTTAGTTAAAGTTTGCCTCGTAATTTTTAACTAAGTAATTGGTTTAATACAAGTGTACTTTATCTAAAGTAGCAATTTAGTGTATTATATGGAATTATCTCAACGTTAGTGGTCATGCCGAGCTCAGCTCGTTCTGAGTCTGTCGAGAGATGAATTACTGAGCTTCTTTTGCGCGCATCAGGCTGCGGTAACGCGCTACGCTCGCATTATGCTCTTGGATAGTCGAAGAGAAAACATGGTCTCCCGATCCGCTAGCGACGAAGAAAATATAATCGGTTTGTAGTGGATTTAGCACAGCTTTGAGCGAGGCAATTCCTGGATTACATATTGGTGAAGGCGGCAGGCCGTAGATATGGTAGGTGTTAAAAGAAGAGTTATTCTGAATATCACTAACTCTAATTGGGCGCTCGAGCTTCTTATTTCCAAAGGTGAAAGAATAAATAATCGTTGGATCAGATTGTAGCTTCATGCCTTTGCGCAAACGATTCACAAATACCGAGGCAACTTTGCCGCGCTCACTTTCAATGCTGGTTTCACGCTCAACTATCGAAGCTAAAATCACCGCCTGCTCTTTAGTTTTGATTGGAATTGACTGATCGCGCCGCTCCCACAATCCGTCGACATTCCTCTTCATCGCTTCTTGCATGCGCCTGACTATTTCACCCTTGGTGTCGTTGTAAGAATAAAAATAAGTCTCGGGCAATAACGAGCCTTCTTTAATACCTTCTGGCAACTGACCAATTAAGCCCGCAGCTTGCTCAATATTAGTAAGGGCAGAATGAGTAGAAAGCCCTTCAGCTACAGTAACTTTGCGGAAGGCAATGTTGCCGCGAATCAACTTGTGGAGAATCTTGTAGTAAGAGATGTGCTTCTCAAAAAAATATTCACCGTAACGCACCTTGGGATCTACTCCCTTAATAATCTGGCCAATGTAGAGAAAAGTGTTTGGACTCTTGATGATATTTTCTTGATGCAGCTTATTGACCACTTCACGCAACGTCATTCCTCTTTCCACCATGAAGCGTTTATCCGCTTTGTGGTAAGAATTTGGCGCGTTGAAATACATGATCATGCCAAGCACCAAGACGATGTAGCAAATAACCAACACCGACAAGGTAGCGCAACCGACTAGAATTTTATTTTTGTGATGGCCTTCGCTCATGCAAAACGTTTTAAGATCAGACAAGCATTAGTTCCGCCAAAACCGAATGAGTTAGACATCACGACATCAATTTTTCTTTGTTTTGCTTGCT
>CAMBFP010000016.1 GCA_945865745.1 Rhizobium sp. Q54
ATCAATCACGCGCAAAGCAACCTTCTTATCATTTGATTTAGCCAAAATCTTCACCGTTGAATTATTTTTCGAATATTTAATGGCATTGGCGACGATGTTAGTAATCGAGTGATCAATCAATTTTGAGTCACCATTAAATTCACGATCAATCTCATCAATGCGGCAAATAATTTTGATATTTTTACCAGTCGCTAAAGTGGAATTTTTTTCAATAATTTCATTAACAAGATTCTTAAAATTAAAAGGGCTCCGCTCGAGCTTTATTGCACTTTCTCCACTCTCAATTTTCGCTAAATTCAAAACGCTACTGATTAATCCATTCATACGCTGAACACCGCTTTTAATGCGCTCCAAAGATTTATTTAGTGACTCATCGATGATATTGTGATTTTTAACTTTGCGCCCAACCAACTCGCGCGTGCTGTCAATTATTTGTAGCGGCGTTTTGAATTCATGAGACACCAAAGCAACAAACTCATTCTGCATCTTGCGCATCTCTTGTTCATGCTTGAGTGCTTCTCGTAACTGAATCGTTTTTTCAATCATGGCCTGATTACTGATCATCACGCGATCAATTGAATCAGAGCGATCTAGTGCAATTGAAAATTGATCAGAAATAGTTTCGATTAACTCAATTTCATCTTCGAGCCAAATGCGAGGACTAGATTGAAGGATGTAAATTCCACCATTAATCTTGCCGTTAAAAGTTGTGGTCACTGCAACTTGTGAGCGAATTGAAAACTCACGCCATATTTCTTCAATCGGTAAAAAATTATGATCAACAGCGACATCTTCGACCACTGTAACTGAAGATTTTTTTACCTTATTTCCAAATCTTTTATAAAATTGATTTTGGAAATTTGCATATCGCTCTAAAGCCTTTCTATCAATAGCCGGCTTGTTTGAATTTTCTCTGTGCTCAGCTGCAAAATTAATTACGCCATTTCGGTAATCGTGAATCACGCATCTATTTACCTTCAGATGCTCGGTTAGAATCTCGGCAATATTTTGTGCAATTTCTGTGATCGGAAAATCAGAAATAATAAAATTTGCCACCTCGCGCAATAATTTCTCAGAAAGCAATCTGCGCTGCAAATTTCTGAGCAAAGCTTCGTTTGAATTAGTCTCAATTCGATTGGGAATTTGAACTCTTTCGAAAGTAAAAATGGAATATTGACGATCATTTAAATCACCAAAACTACTTGGCACAAAATCAATCTTAAGTCTTTGCTTACTTGGGTTCGGCTTGCGATTGGAGATATTAACAATCACTGAAGATTGATGGCGATCTTTAACGGCTTTAATCAAGCGAACATATTCGATATTATCCTCAGAAGAATAATCGAGATTAAAATCATCAAAAAGAAAATCATAACCTTTGCCAATCAGATTATTCGCACTAACCGCAAAAATTTCATAAAATTTCTGATTAGCGTAAAGCACAGAGAGGTGGTTAGGATTTTTATTTCCAGCCTCGCACAAAATTGCCGCCTCTAGCTTCTCATCCAAAGTTGTTTTTAAAAATTGTACAGAATCTTGTTCGAAATTCATTTTTTCTTTCGGCTAAATCTTGTTCTTCCGGTAGTTTTTTTCTGAGCCGCTTGAACGATTAAATCAACCGCGCGATTCAAACCAATTTCTAAAATATTATCCTCTTTGACCGAAGTGAATTTTTTGTCGTGCAATAAATAAGGGCCGAATGGACCAATATTAGCGACGATTTTTTCTCCAGTTTCTGGATGAATTCCAACTTCACGCGGCAAAGTTAGCAAGTCTGTAGCCGTATTTAAATCAATCGTGTTTGGATCAAGATTTTTTGGAATCGAAATACGTTTTGGTTTTTTTACTTTTGGTTTTTTTGCTGGTTTTTTTGCTACCTTCTCCTTCTTGGTTGATTTCTTTACCGGTTTTTCTTCGGCTTTTACTTCAGCTGCAAGCTCGCTTCCCGCCAATTCCAAGTAAGGGCCGTAAGGTCCTAATTTTACCATTACTTCGTAACCAGTTTTTGGATCTACACCTAAACTTCTAGGCTCAAATTTTGGCTTTTTAGTTTCTCCATCCTCACCCACAACATCAGCATCCTTGTCGAAAAGCTGCATCGTATATTTGCATTCTGGATAGCCTGAACAGCCAATAAATGCACCAAATTTACTGAGACGTAAACTAAGTTTTCCGGTGCCGCAAGTCGGGCAAGAATCTTTTAAATTTCCCGCTTCGTCACGACCTAAAATATGTGTGCCAACTTTTTGATTTAAAACTTCTAGCACTTCACCAAATGGCTTATCCATTACCGAAGAAGTGTTGCCGTGAAAATCTTTCCAGAATTTTTTAAGGAAATTTTTCCAATCCATTTTGCCGTTAGAAATAATATCTAACTCATCTTCCAAGCCAGCAGTGTAGCCGAACTCGACATATTTTGAGAAAAATTCTTTGAGGAAAGTTGTGACAATTCTGCCGCGCTCTTCCGGAAAAAATCTGCGCTTATCCAACTTAACGTAACCGCGATCTTGCAGCACAGAAATAATCGCCGCGTAAGTTGAAGGACGACCAATTCCCAGCTCTTCTAATTTTTTAACCAAGCTCGCTTCAGAATAACGCGGAAGAGGCTCGGTAAAATGTTGTTGCGGTTTTACTTCGAGCAAATCCAAAGATTCTTTTTCTTTGAGATCAGGTAGCGCCTGTTTTCCATCATCATCTTCACTTTCGCCTTCATCGCGATCTTCGTGATAAACTCGGTGAAAACCATCGAAACGAATTGTTGAGCCAGTAGCGCGAGCTTTGGCGTAAATAGGTGCTGTGGCGATCTCTACAACCACCTGATCAAAAATCACGTCAGCCATTTGCGACGCTAAAGTTCTTTTCCAAACCAAATCGTAGAGTGCGAATTGGCCTTCATCTAAATATTTTTTTACCTTGTCTGGCGTCAAAGAAAAATCAGTCGGACGAATTGCTTCATGAGCTTCCTGAGCATTTTTTACTTTGCTCTTAAATACATTCGCCGTCTCTGGCAGATAATTTTTTCCGTAAAGTTTGTTAATAGTTTCGCGCAGTTCAGTAACCGCTTCTGGAGTGATCGAAACTGAGTCAGTTCTCATGTAAGTGATCAAACCTTGTGAGGTGCCATCAATCTCTGCTCCTTCATAAAGTTTTTGCGCCGTCATCATCGTACGACTTGCGCCAAATCCTAACTTACGAGCCGCTTCTTGTTGCAAAGAAGAAGTAGTGAAGGGCCCTTGCGGACGGCGTTTCGCCTGCTTTTTAGTGATCGATAAAACTTGGTATTTCTTAGAATCTAAAAGTTTCTTAATGTCACCAGCTTGCTTCTCATTTACGACGGTAAATTTTTCTAACTTCTTGCCTTCAAGTTCAAAAACTGTCGCTTGAAATTGTGTTTTTTTTGCGGTCTCAAGATCTAATTTAATGTCCCAATATTCTTCGCTTTTAAATGCCTCAATTTCTTCTTCGCGATCACAAATCAGGCGAAGAGCTACAGACTGAACACGTCCTGCTGATTTACTTCCCGGTAACTTTCTCCACAAAACTGGCGAAAGATTAAATCCAACTAAATAGTCCAAAGCGCGGCGGGCTTGCTGAGCATTGACCAAATCCATGTCGATCTCACGCGGATTTTTAATCGCTTCTAAAATCGAATTTTTAGTGATGGCGTTGAAAACTACGCGCTCAATCTTCGTTGCCGCTTTAATCGCTTTCTTTCCCTTTAAAACTTCAAGAACGTGCCATGCGATTGATTCACCTTCTCGATCAGGATCTGGCGCAAGAATCAACTTAGTGCAAAGCTTCGCGGCATCGACAATTTCTTTGACATGCTTTGATGATCTCGATGAAACCTCATAATTCATGGCAAAATTATTATCCGGATCAACCGAGCCATTCTTACTTGGCAGATCGCGAACGTGACCGAAGGAGGCTAAAACCTTGTAGTCGCTACCCAAATATTTGCCGATGGTTTTTGCCTTGGCGGGAGATTCAACGATGAGTAAATTTTTCATTAAGTAGGTGCTCTAAATTAAACATTTCTGCGAACGATACGGCCTTTGCTTAAGTCGTAAGTGCTAAGCTCAATCTCAACCTTATCACCTTTCAAAATACGAATTTTATTTTTGCGAATTTTGCCGGAAGCATGAGCAATAATTGAGTGACCATTTTCGAGTTCGACACGAAAAATCGTATTGGGAAATACTTCCAAAACGACGCCATTCATGGAAAGGAGATCTTCTTTAGGCATTGAGAAAAGTTAAAATTTAATGGATGAGAGGCCGCGACTTAGAATCCAAATTCTTGATTTGCAAGTTTTAGACTTCTCTAACCCCTAGAACATGACATATCGCCGCTGTAAGATCGGAGCGATTTAAAGTGTAGAAGTGAAAATCATCAACGCCACTGTTACGTAGGATCCGACACAGTTCTGTCGCCACAATTCCGGCGACAAGTTGACGATTTTCTTGACGTTCATCGAGGCCAACAAAAAGATTATCCATCCATTTTGGAATTTTTGCGCCACACATTTTTGCGAAATGTTTTGTCTGCTTAACATTAGTAACCGGCAAAATTCCGGGAATGATGGGAACTTCAATTTTCGCCTTCCGACATCTTTCAACGAAAGAAAGGTAAGCATCCGCATCAAAAAAGAATTGGGTGATGATGCGTGTTGCACCCGCGTCTACTTTGCGCTTAAGATTATCTATGTCCTCTTCAAAACTTTTTGCCTCTGGATGTTTTTCGGGATAACCCGCAACAGAAATTTCAAAATCAGCAATCTTTTTAATACCCGCAACAAGCTCATTGGCATATTTGTAACCATCAAAACGAAGTTGATAATTTACACTCGAAGCTGGCATATCACCTCGCAAAGCCACGATGTGACGCACGCCGATCTCCCAATAATTTCGTAAAATTTCGTCAATCTCATCTTTTGAAGCCGCAACGCAAGTAAGGTGCGAAGCTGGCTTCAGACTAGTTTCTTTAATAATCTTCTCGATGACTTGGTGAGTGCGTTCACGTGTCGATCCACCCGCGCCGTAAGTTACTGAAACAAAGCTCGGATTAAGATTTTCCATTTTCAAAATCACCTCCCACAGCTTCATTTCCATCTCTTCCGTTTTTGGCGGAAAAAACTCGAAAGAAACGTTGAGCTTACGATTATTAAGGACGGTGGATTCGAGGTTGTTTGTGTAAGTTTTTATCAAGATCTACCACCTACCACAGTTCCTTTGCTTTCTATTTTGAGGCCTTCTGTTTTGGCACTTTCTATTTTGGGGCTTTCTGTTTTTTGATCTTGCCTGAGTTGATTACCATTTTCTACCGATAAAGCTATGGATGAGTTAACTTTCAATTCTTCTATTTTAAATGGTTTTTCTCCGATTTTATTGGCAATCTTGCTAAGATTATCAGCTGTGTAAGGGCCACAGTTGTGACCATCTTTCTGCTGCTCTTTTTTCAGATCGATTACATGAACTCCCTGCTTTTCCATCTCTGTTTTTAAACCTTTATGTATCTCATTCCCAAAAGGATCGTTGTGAATGAATACCATCTTATCCTCGCTATCCTTAGCCATAACACCTCCGACCCAATGATTGTCACCAATTTGAAAAGGCATCAAACAAGTTTTACCCTCATTCGCCGCAACTTTCGCGGATTTGATTCTATCTTTTAAAAGATGAGATAGCTCTTCAGGATCAAGTTGACCGCCGATTGGAATCGCTCCACATCCCTCAATATTATCCTTATTATTTACGCCATTTATGGCGGCTTCCATTACCTTTTCATCACCATACCACTCTCTATCTCCGGTTGCATTTATTAACGAATCCAAGACTCCGCTAGACTTGGCTTCACTGATTGCGCTCTCCAGCGGACTAGCAGAACTATTCGATTCTTCCAAATTATCTTCTTTATCTTTATTGGCGTTGCGAGCCCCAAATTTTATTAATCCTTTTTCAGCAACGTCAAAAAGTTTACTGAAGATATCAGACGTTTCTTCGCCAAACCGCTTCTTAATATCTCCTAAACCTTTGTTATGATCGCCGTAAGTAGTGAAACTTATAGTAACGGCACCGCCCCTGCTACTCATACTGTAAGGAATGCCAGCCTCATCAAGAGAGGCTCGAAGTTCTTTTATGAAGTTTTCTTGGAAATCACTACCTGGAGAAGTGCTTTGACCGGCACCTTCTTCTTTTGATTCTTGATCTGGAGATTGTTGCGAATCTTTCCCAGCCTCTTCTAACTTAGATTTTATCTCGGCGATTTCTTTCTTTAGATTATCCGCCTCATCACCACCTTCTAAACCCCTTAACTTATCTTCTAATGAAGATATCTCCTGATTGGATTTGACTTTAGCAACGGCTTTACACGCGGCTTTTACAACCTCAATTAGATTTTCAGTTGACAGCGGCATATTTTTTATTTTTAGATTTAATTAAATTGCTTTCAAAAACCTGCTTCCCGGCTTAATCGCGGGGATATTTTTCAACTCTTCCGGCACATTATTTTCATCAAAAGTTTTTACATCGACTGACAAAAGTGAAATCACCGGAACGCCCATTTTTGCTTCAAGATTTTTATCATTTGAACGATCAACTAAAGATGCTTCAGCAATAATTTTCGCGCCGAATTTTCTGATTAAATCGTAAGTTTCGAGTGACGATTTTCCAGTCGTGATCACATCTTCAACAACTAAAACGCGCAGCGATGAATCAAGCGTGAAACCGCGTCGCAACTCAAACTGACCATTAACTCTTTCGCAAAAAATCGATGGCAAACCAAGTTGACGAGCAAGTTCGTAACCAACAACAACTCCTCCCATCGCCGGAGCGACAACGATGTCGGCAAAATTTTCTCCGAGGCGATCAGTAATTTTTTTAGCGAGTTTAGCGCAAAGTTTTTCCGCTCTTTTTGGCTCCATCAAAACTCGCGCACATTGCATGTAAGTGTCGGAATGAAGACCTGAAGAAAGAATAAAATGACCTTTAAGGATCGCTTCAGACTTAGAAAATTCCTGCAAAATTTCTTGTTGTTTTAGAGTCATAACAAATTCAAAAATGAAAACCATCAAATCACTTTCTGGATCCTCGCCTTTTTAGGAATGAAACAACCAGTTAAGTGCCTTACTTTAGAAGCCATCACCGCGAAGGCGAGGACCCAGAAAAATTAACAAACATGCAAAATAAATACATCTCCTCCGCAATCGCAACGATTAAAACCGAAATAGATGGCTTAAATTCTTTACTCACTTTCTTCGACGAAAATTTTATTCGCGCAGTTGATCTAATATTGAACTGCCGAGGAAAAGTTGTGGTCAGTGGCATGGGAAAATCTGGTCACATCGGAGGTAAAATCGCCGCAACTTTCGCCTCAACCGGAACTTCCGCTTTCTTTATTCACCCAGGCGAAGCAAGCCATGGCGACCTAGGAATGATCTCGCCAAACGACGTGGTAATCTTACTTTCGAATTCCGGCGAAACCAAAGAACTTCGCGACATCATCTACTACTGCAAACGTTTCGAAGTGCCGATCATCGGAATTATTCGTCGCAGAGAATCTGAACTCACCAAAGCTAGCACCGTGCCTTTAGTTTTGCCGGCGATTCCCGAAGCCAACGGGGTCAACGCTCCAACAACTTCAACCACAATGATGCTCGCAATCGGCGACGCTTTGGCGGTAAGTTTAATTGATGCGCGCGGCTTTAATTCTGAGCAATTTGGCACCTTTCATCCCGGAGGAAAATTAGGCTCTAACTTCTTGAAGGTGCAAGATTTGATGCGCCTTCACAAAGATATTCCACTCGTCGAAAAAGATAAAAAAATGTCAGAAGTTTTACTTGAGATGACTTCCAAACATCTTGGCTGCACTGGCATCACCAACAATTCTGGCAAACTACTTGGAATCATTACCGACGGCGATTTGCGTCGTCACATCGATCGGGATTTTTTAGATCACAGCGCCGAAGAAATCATGACTAAAGACCCAGTCACCACAACTCCAACAACACTCGCCGCCGAAGCCATTGCCATAATGAACAAGAAAAACATCACCAGTCTATTTGTTCTTGATGCAGAAAAAATCGTCGGGATCTTGCACCTTCATGACTGCCTTCGCGCAGGAATAGCCTAAATACTTAAAAACATGTCTTCGTTCGCATCCTTTTTCTACCTGATCTCTGCCGTTCTTTTTATCCTCTCGCTCTACGGCCTCTCCTCACCAAAAACTTCTCGCATCGGAAATTATTTTGGCATGGGCGGAATGGCTTTAGCGATTTTAACTACGCTTTGCTTGCCACAAGTTCACAATCTTTTTGCGATCATTTTAGCGATCGCGATTGGCGCTGGAATCGGCTACTTCGTTGCTAAGAAAGTTAAGATGACCGCAATGCCACAACTTGTTGCCGGCTTCCATTCTCTTGTCGGACTAGCCGCCGTCTTGATCGCCGCCGCCGCCCTCTGGATGCCAAACTCATTTCACATCATCGAAGATAATCACATCAAACTCGCCAGCTTAATTGAAATGGGTATCGGCGTCGTCATCGGCGCGATCACTTTCACCGGCTCTCTCGTTGCCTTCGCAAAGTTGAACGGCAACATGAATTCAAAATTTATCATCTTTAAAAAGAACCCGAAGAAACATTCGCAATATGTCGGAATCGGCCTGGCCGTTTTGCTCATCGCCTTCTTCGCTTTTGGCTCAAAATTCTTTTTCATTCTTCTTGTTCTGCTTTCTTTCTTCGTTGGCTTCATGTTGATCGCGCCAGTAGGTGGTGCAGACATGCCAGTCGTGGTTTCAATGCTAAACTCTTATTCAGGTTGGGCGGCAACTGGCATTGGTTTTACTTTAAATAATCCTCTTCTCATCATTTCTGGAGCCTTGATTGGCGCTTCTGGTGCGATACTTAGCTACATCATGTGCAAAGCGATGAATCGCTCAATTTTCAACGTGATGTTCTCGGGATTTGGCGATCAAGTTGCGACAAGCAATGAGGTCAAAGAGCAAAGACCAGTGAAGCAAGCCGCTGCTGAAGATGCGGCTTATTTGATGAAATCCTCATCTTCCGTAATCATAGTTCCAGGCTACGGAATGGCAGTTGCCAGCGCTCAGCATGCAGTTGCAGAGATGACTAAACTTCTTGAAGATGCTGGGGTTAAGGTAAAATTTGCCATCCATCCAGTAGCTGGAAGAATGCCTGGCCACATGAACGTATTGCTCGCCGAAGCTAACATCGATTACGAAAAAGTTTTCGAGCTTGAAGAGATTAACGGCGAATTCAAATCAACCGATATTGCCTTCGTAATTGGCGCCAATGACGTTACTAATCCATCAGCCAAAACTGATAAAACCAGCCCAATCTACGGCATGCCAATCCTTGACGTTGCTCACGCCCAAAGCGTTTTCTTCATTAAGCGCTCGATGGCTGCGGGCTATGCCGGCGTAGATAATGAACTCTTCTACAACGACAATACGATGATGATTTTTGGTGACGCCAAAAAAGTCGTCGAGCAAATCGTTAAAAATCTTAACTAAAAAATTATGTCTAAAACTAACGCAAATTCTCTTCGTGTCGGCAACGTAATCGAATTCGAAAATCAACTTTGGAAAGTTGCAAAACGCGAACATGTGAAGCCGGGTAAAGGCGGTGCTTACATTCAAGTTGAGATGAAAAATATCGTCACTGGCAACAAGACAAATACTCGCTACGCTTCGAGCGAAGATGTCGATGTTGCTTACGTTGAGCAAAAAAATTATCAGTTCCAATATTTCGACCAAGACGAGCTAGTCGCGATGGACATGGAAAATTTTGAAACCCTGCAATTCGCTAAAAAATTAGTCGGTGAAGCCCTGCCCTTTCTGCAAGAAGGCATGAATCTTCGCGTTGAATATTGTAACGACAAACCAATCTCAATCGCCATTCCCGAGAATGTAAACGCGATCATTGCACAAGCTGATGCCGTGGTAAAAGGCCAAACCGCCGCTTCTTCTTACAAGCCGGCAATCCTTGAAAATGGCGTGCGCGTGATGGTTCCACCTTTTGTTGCATCTGGCGAAGAAATCATCGTTAACACTGAAGATTTTTCTTACGTCAGTAGAGCAAAAAACTAATTTCTTAAAAATAATATTTTCGACGAGTCTAGAGCTGGAATGGTTTCACCAAAACCTTACAAGCCGAAAGCAAAGAAAAATTAGCAAGATTTGCTGGATAAATGAAGCTTTCCGCACCCATAAAATCAAGGCTGCGCGCTATTTTCTTAATCTTAATTCTACTTCAAAATGACTCTTCCTTTCGTAAAAATGTCGGGCGCAGGAAACGATTTCGTCATTTTTGATGCACGCAAAACCACAATCTCTCTAACTTCAGAGCAAATAAAAAAAATTTCCGATCGTAAAAATATCGGCTGCGATCAGCTAATCGTGATAAAAAATTCTGCGGAAGCAGATTGCGAAATGGAAATCTACAACTCTGATGGATCAATGTCTGGAGCATGCGGAAACGCGACTAGATGCGTTGCTTCTTTGCTTGAAAAACCTGAAGTAAAAATCAAAACCGCTGCCGGAATTCTAAAATGCTGGAGAGTTAGTGATTTAATTTCAGTCAACATGGGCGAACCAAAATTTGCTGAAGATGTTGCGCTGCACGGATTTAATTTTTCTTGCGTAGATGTTGGTAATCCTCATGCCGTGACCTTTCTTGATGCAAAAATTTCTGATGAAAAATTTTACGATGTTGGGCCAAAAATTGAGTTAGACAAAATCTTTCCAAACAAAACCAACGTCGAATTCGCGCAGATTATTTCTAACAACTTAATCGAGGTCAGAGTTTGGGAGCGTGGCGCTGGCGAAACTCTCGCCTGCGGCTCTGGCGCTTGCGCAGTTGCAGTTGCTGCGATCAAAAAAAATTTGGTGCAGTCAAAAAAAATCACCATTCGCTTCAAAGGTGGCGATCTAGAAATCGAATGGAATAACAACTCAATTGTGATGACTGGTGGTTACACAAAAATTTTTGACGGCGAGATTGATTTAAAATTTTTAGCCTAGCTTTTCTTCACCTCCAGTTTGCTATTCCAGAGACCATACTTCGCGGATATTTACTAGACCCTCGACGAAATTCGTCAGCGTAAAAACTTAAGAACTGCGCCAGGTTATAAAATAAAAAAATCTCAAAAATGTTAAAAATATTCTTAACTCTTTTTCTTTTTTCTTTTCATTCCTTTGCGCTTTCTCCTGAAGAAAAACTAAAAAATGAAACTCAAGAACAGCGAGCAATGGCAATGTTTTTGGAGGTGCGCTGCTTAATTTGTAACGGACAAGTAATCGAAAATTCTGACACTGAATTTTCTTTCGAGATGCGTAAAAATATTCGTCAAAAAATCTTATCCGGGAAAAGTGACGAGGAAATCAGGGCAGAATTAGTGCAAGAATTTGGTGAAAATATTCTGACAAAACCGAGCAACAGAAATAAGCTTCTTCTTTGGCTTTTACCTGCTTTGTTCGCGCTGGCGGTCATTTTTTATTTTGTCATTCACAAGCGCGTGATTCGATAATTTTTCTGGTCTTGGCACAAATGCCAAAAACCGCTGAAATAAAACAAATTCTAGAGACGGCCTTAGAGTTAATTTAACTTTAAAAATAGCTAAGGACATCCTGAAAAACCCACCACTCATCTCTAAAAATCACTAAATATTCTTTTAAGAATATTTAAAAAAAATCCGAACAATCTCTTCCGACAAAGTGAGTTTAATCCACTATTAACAAAGCTTCACAGCTATAGGAATTCAGTCTTTTTTAAGGAATTTGTGGGTTGCTCAGAGTGTTCTTAAATACTCTTTCTGGTTCGTAAAAAATAATATTTGTGTTTTATTTTTCGATTTGCTTTGTTTGGAATTAGTGGAGCAAAAAAGTTTTAAGACTGGTTGCTGACACGCAAAAACAATAGTAAATCTTACAGTTTAACTCAAGTTCGTTATTAGATCTTTATAAAATCTATCCCTAACCTTTCCGAATCAGAAAAAGAAAAATTAAATTCACTACTAATCAAGGCCGTAAGAGATCCCCTGGGGCAAGTTCGTAATGAAGATGGATCAATCCAAACCGTTTCTGAATTATTGGATCTAAGAGCTGATGTTAACGCAATAGGCCCCGATAACTACACGATTTTAATGCTTGCTGCTCAAAATGGCCAAACAGAAATGGTTGCTGAATTATTGGATCGAGGAGCTTATACTGAATCAAAAACATCAGAAGGCTGCACGGCTTTGATGATTGCCGCTAAAAATGGCCACACAGAAACCGTTGCTCTATTATTGGATCGAGGAGCTGATGTTAATGCATCAACATTTCATGGTATCACGGCTTTGATGCTTGCTGCTGAAGATGGCCAAACAGAAATCGTTGCTAAATTATTGGATCGAGGAGCTGATATTAACGCAGAAGAATCAGAAGGCTGCACGGCTTTGATGATTGCTGCTCAAAATGGCAACACAGAAACCGTTGCTCTATTATTGGATCGAGGAGCTAATGTTTTGGCTCGAGAAAATTATGTTAAAGCAAAAAGATCTTCTGCTTATCGCCCGGCTTTGTTTCTTGCTGCTCAAAATGGCCACATAGAAATCGTTGCTAAATTATTGGATCGAGGAGCTAATATTAACGCAATAGTATCTGAATCTGATTGCTCCACGGCTTTGATTTCTGCCGCTAAAAATGGCCACACAGAAACCGTTGCTCTATTATTGGATCGAGGAGCTCATATTGAAGCAAAAACAACATATCCTTACTACACGGCTTTGATGATTGCTGCTCAAAATGGCCAAACAGAAATGGTTGCTGAATTATTGGATCGAGGAGCTTATACTGAATCAAAAACATCAGAAGGCTGCACGGCTTTGATGATTGCCGCTAAAAATGGCCACACAGAAACCGTTGCTCTATTATTGGATCTAGGAGCTAATATTGAAGCAACAACAACCTATTTTTACACGGCTTTGATGCTTGCTGCTCAAAATGGCCACACAGAAACCGTTTCAGCTCTTTTATCTCGCGATGGAATTGATGTTAACGCAGTAGCATCTAATGGCGTCACGGCTTTGATGCTTGCTGCTTACAATGGCCACGCAGAAACCGTTTCAGCTCTTTTATCTCGCGATGGTGTAGATTGGCAAATAGTGCAGGATCAATTGAGACATCCAGGAAATTTAAACACAGAAGTCTCGACTCTCCTGGCAGTTATTGTTCCTGAGGGAGAACTCAGAAATTCAATCATTACAAGTTTCAACCAAAGAAATCCCGAAAACGCAATACAACAAGAAAATAATGACATTTTAGGGGCTGGTATTAAGGCCTATAAGACTCTCAAAGATCTCAAATCTTGGCACAAAAGATATTTGACTGATCCGGATTCAGATTTAGGTCACTCAGAAAATGAAGCGGAGATTTTGGCAAATCAGAGATTTTTTGACTTGTTGAACCATCAAGACGCTAGGCAAGAAACATTGAAAAGAAATGGTATTGTTAAGGATTTGGTTGATAAAGAATCTTTGTTCAGTCCTCTTGAAGGATCTGCAGAAAGTAAAAAAGAGTTTTTAAAAGCCGCAAGTAAACTAGGCCCAGAAGATCTATACAGATTAAAATCAGAAATTCTTGATAATAGTAAGGTTTTAAACGAAGGTAACCCAACGCTTGAAGCCCTTAGTCTTGTTGCCGAGTTACCGAAAAACACAACAGATCAAGCTTCTGCTTCTCCAGCCCCCTCAGCAGCAGAAAAAATCTACAATTCTAGCAAGATAGAAAAAATAGTGGGGGTTTGAGTTGTTAGTTAAGCCAAGATCCATTCCCGCTTCATCTTTTTGGCGGAAAGCTATCTGGATATTTACGCAGCAGGGTTTTTTGAGATGAGGTTATAGTTTTGTCGGGAGGATTCCCGTTATTCAGGGACATCACTTCATGTCTCGCTTCAGCGTTGCTAATCAGGAATTAAGAGCACGAGGAAAAGAGCCAGTTTTTTCTGTTAATTTTTTTGCTAAATTTTTTATCGCCACCACTTCTCCATCCGGATGGTCCCATGCGTAAGAAATCACCGCGACAAAATCGGCTCCGGCCATAACCAAGGAAGAGCAGTTATCGTCAGTAATTCCGCCAATCGCCACGATTGGTAAATTTGTAATTTCGCTAGCCCATTCAAGAATTTCTGTATTTGGTTTGCCGCGCGAAATTTTGGTTTTGCTCGAAAAAAATGCGCCGAAGGAAATGTAATCAGCCCCCCGTTCTCCGGCTTCCATCGCTAAATGTCGTGAGTCGTAGCAGCTCGCTCCGATGATGAAATTTGTTGGAAATTTTTTTCGCATTTCGGCGATTGATCCATCTTCGGCTCCAAGGTGAACACCATCCGCACCAACTGCAGCAGCGATCTCGCAAGAATCGTTGAGCAAGAATAAACAATGATTTTGATGACAGATTTTTTTTAACTCGCGGGCAATTTTTGTAACTTCACTTTCTTCGTAACCCTTAA
>CAMBFP010000017.1 GCA_945865745.1 Rhizobium sp. Q54
TCCACAAGAAGAAGAGCGCGAAATTATGCCGCAAATCTCAAAAACAAAACTCGATCTAATCAAACTAATCTCGCCGACAACCGACTTCAAACGTCAGAAAAAAATCACCAAAAATGCTGGAGGATTTTTGTATTTAATTTCACTTCTCGGCATCACTGGCACAACTATGGCAAAGGCTCAAGACAATGTAGAAAATTTACAAAACCTGAAAAAAATTTCTAAACTACCAATCGCCATCGGCTTTGGAATTCAAACTGCGCAACAAGTTAGAGAATTTTCTCAAATTGGTGTGGATGCTGTTGTTGTTGGCTCGGTACTGGTGAAAGAAATGGCAGAAAAAAAATCATGCGATGAAATTGTCGCCGCAGTAACTAAAAAAATTCAGGAGTTTGCTAATGCTTAAAGGATTAAAAATCAGCACCACGAATTGTGGTTTAAAATATAAAAACCGCGACGATCTTTTGCTCATCACTTTTGACCGACCAGCCAATGTTGCCGGAGTCTTCACCACTTCTTCAATGCCTGCAGCGCCCGTAGTTTGGTGTAAGAAAAATGTCAAAAGCGGCAAGGCCAGAGCTTTAATCGTCAATGCCGGAAATGCTAACGCCTTCACCGGAAAAGAGGGAGAAGAGGCAGTTTTGAGAACTGCAAGTAAAGTTGCAAAAGATCTTGGCTGTAAGCCGGAAGAAGTTCTTATCTCTTCAACTGGAGTAATTGGCGAAACCTTAAAAGTTGAATTAATCGAAGCGGCAATCCCGCAAATGGTTAAAGATGCTACCATCAATGAATCTTCGTGGAACAAGGCTGCACAAGCGATCATGACCACCGACACCAAGATAAAACTAATCAACAGAACCTGCAAAATTGCCGGCAACAATGTTACATTAATCGGATTTTCTAAAGGCTCGGGAATGATCGCGCCAAACATGGCGACAATGCTTGGCTATATTTTTACCGACGCCAATATTTGCCCTGCAACTTTACAAATTTTACTCAAAGAAACTGTCGAGCATAGCTTCAATGCAATCACTGTCGACTCAGACCAGTCAACGAATGATACTGTTTTATTATTCGCCACGAAAGAAGTGGGAAGTCACGAAATCGTCGATTCGCATTCACTCGAACTTACCGAATTTAAAAATACATTAAACGAGTTAGCCTTAGGCCTCGCAAAGATGATTGTGATTGATGGCGAAGGCGCAAAAAAACTAATCGAAATTGAAGTTGAGGGCGCCAGAACTTACGAACAGGCCAAGGAAGTCGCCTTTTCAATCGCCAATTCGCCTTTGGTTAAAACTGCAATTGCGGCGGCAGATCCTAACTGGGGACGTATCATTATGGCCGTTGGAAAATCTTGTTCAGAAACTTCGCCTGAAAAAATAATCATTAAAATTGGTGATCATCCAATCACTAAAGACGGCGCAAAACATCCGGAATATGTAGAAAATTTAGTTCATAAATATCTTAGCGGATCGGAAGTAAAAATTTCCGCGAATCTTGGAATCGGCGCGAGTAGAGCAGTCGTTTGGACATGCGACTTAAACGAAGAATACATCAAAATTAACAAGGATTATCGGTCATGAAGCTCGAGGGTGAAGCCAAATTTAATCAAGCTCGAAAGCATTTATCCAATGCGCTAAAAAATCTTGAAGAAGCCGTGAGGGAAAAGATTCGCGAAGCGTCGTTAAGCCAAGAATCACTCACGACCAACGATGAATCAAAGTCAGTCGTAATTTCTCGCATCGGTACAGAAATAAATCGCCTGCAAAAGGAGCTATCCGAATTGGGGAAAGAGACTGAGTTTTTACGCGAAACAAACAAAGTTCTTGGGCAAAGAATCGAGAATTTTCGTCAACAAAAAAATGATTTAGCTGAAGCGATAGAAGTTGATCTAGCAGCGCTTCATGAGGTAATCGAAAAATATGACAGTTGAAATCCAAATCGGTAAATCACACTACAAAATCGCCTGCAAAACCGAGGAAAAAGAAAAATTACTAGAACTCGTTAAACGCTTAAATCAAAGGCTTGATGAATTATCATTCTCGCTAAAATTTTCTGACGAAAAAATGCTGTTAGTAATGGCCGCACTGACCATGGAAGAAGAATTAATATCTGCGACAGAAGAGAAATTTACCTCTCAAGAAGTATTTAATTCGATGAGTGACAACATTGAAAATATCGCAAACTACATCGGAAATTTAACAAAAAAAATTCAAAAACTTTGATGAGAAAAGCTGATTTGCGTAAAATATTTAAAGCCAAGAGGGCCTTACTATCGCAAGATGAGGTCAAAACCAGATCGCAACAAATTAACGAAAATTTCTTACAAAATCTTCTGCCAAAATTTTATAAAAAAAACTCTGATAAAATTTTCTCTCTTTACCTTGCAATGCCAAGCGAGGTTTCAACTAATCTGATTGCAGAGCATTTTATAAAAAATCAAATTCCCTTTTCTTATCCAAAAATCATCGCCGCAAATAAACCGCTACAATTTACTTTATTTGATCAAGAGGCTGAATTTGTTGCCAATAAATCTTTTACAAAAATCAAAGAGCCCGCGGAAGGAAAAATAATCTCTCCTGATTTTTTGATTTTACCGCTACTTGCCTTTGATTTAGGATTATCAAGGCTTGGCATGGGCGGTGGATTTTTTGATCGCACAATCAAATCTCTAAAAAAGAAAAAATCCAAAATTATAACAATCGGTTTAGCCTTTGATTTCCAGCTCTTACAAGATTATCTGCCAACCGAAGAAACGGATCAGAATCTTGATTTTACTGTGACAGAAAAAAACCTATTTTCGTCGAGCCGCACCAGTCTTGGTCTCAGCACCTAAAAATAATTTAGAATAGTAGTTGCTTTCAAATTTTTCGTAAATAATTTCCTTGAGCAACCTGCTGCGAAGCCAGTCTACAAGCTGCTTCGTGACATGTTTCTTTCCTAAAAATATTAATCAAAAGAGATCATTAATATGCACAAAACAGATTTAATTAAAGAAATTGCCAACCAAACTGGTCTTTCTCAAAAAGACGCTAGCGCGGCTGTAGAAGCTCTACTTAAAGCAACTACTAAAGCTCTTAAAAAAGGCGATGTAGTTACCTTGATCGGATTTGGTACTTTTAAAGTAGTAAAAACTGCTGCTAGAAAAGGTCGTAACCCTCAAACTGGCAAAGAAATCCAAATCAAAGCATCTAAGCGCGTGAAATTCGCTGCTGGTAAAGCATTGAAAGATTCTGTAAAATAGTTTCTAACCCTTACGCGGAAATATTCGCGTAAGGAGTTTTTTTCTAAAAAAATTTCCCCCAAATTTTGTTTTAGAATTATTGGAAAAAAATTTTGAGACTCTCGCAAAAGTAATTTTTTAAGAGAGCTCGAGAGACACTTATCCAAAACAAAAAGATTAATAATCCTTTTGAGCAAGTCATGAGCTAAGCGACATTAAAGTCAGGCTTTAGCTTCAAAATTTATGGGTGATTAGCTCAGTTGGTAGAGCATCTCCCTTACAAGGAGAGGGTCGGCAGTTCGAGCCTGTCATCACCCACCAATCTTAGCTGAAAGATTATTTCATAAACTAAGATTTTCATCATTGTCCCTACTTATTAGGGGGTGTAGCTCAGTTGGTTAGAGCGCTTGCCTGTCACGCAAGAGGTCGCGAGTTCGAGTCTCGTCACTCCCGCCATCCTTTAGGATGGCACAAGTTCACAGATGTTCAATTAAGCCTTAAAAATAAAGTCATCAAATCACTTTTTCATTCAACACGTTCAGATTCAAGGTTAGGAAATCTCGGCCTCTAACAGTCTTTTTTTGATCAAGAAACTGTTGGTAAAAAAGAGCTTGAAAAAACCTTAATTCAGTTCGAATTATTTTTATGAAGCAGGAACAAAATCAATTCGATAGGGTAAATACAAAATATCGGAGCCATTCGAAACGTGTTCAAAGAACAGTAGAAAGACCTTTTGAAAGCTTTGGAATTATCTTCGTATTTTTGACCTAATTAACCTTGTTGGTTTTTTCACCTGCAACATTGTTCAAGCCAACAAATACATCGGTCACCTTTTTAACAAAACTTTTTTTCCCTCTCTTTCTTCAACGTTGTCACCAGAGATTCAGAATCCTTTCTCACTTGGCCAAAGCTCTAAAAAAATATTTTTTCAAAAAAGAAAAAGTCTTCTTTTTTAGCTCACCAGAATTGTCGTTCTAAGCAATCAAAAATCTTGGCTAGTGAATGGCGGCATCGCCTTGATGGTCGACAACAGTTGCGCTCTCAGCAGATTTTCTTGGCACTACCTGCTCAACAACATTATCAACTTTTGGAGCTAAAGGCGCAGTGGAAGGCGCGGTGTTTTGTTGCTTACTATCTTCGTCCAAAATGATCACCACATTGAGCTTATCCTGGAAATAATCCTTGATTAGATCGAGGAAAATATCGCACTGATTTCCATACCAATTCAAAGTTTTGATCTTGTTGTTTTGCGTCTCTGCAGAAAGTTTGCAGTAAAAAGTGGTGCTGCCTCCGCCTAGGATGGTGCTAACTCCAACCGTTCTCGAATAATCCCATTGGTAATATTTATACTTGTCGATTGCCACCACATTACTTGGCGCGCCTATCGCTCTGAAAATATTTATTACGTGAACGTCCTTCGTCTCATTAACCTTGGTTGCGCCGGTGATGTATTTAGTAACGCTTTTGTCGTTAGATCTTCCCGACAGCGCACAAGAAGTAAGAATTAGAAAAAGAGAAATCTGAAATATTTTTAACATTTTAATAATTATTTTTTTGAATCATCGCTTTCGCAAAGATCCAGGAATTTTACAGCAAAGAATAATTTTTAATCTTTATCACCGTCAACAGTCTCAATATCTTCCATGCGGATAAAATTTTTTTGAAGATTTACTTCCGGGAAAATTTGATTTTTGAAGGGAAAATTTTCGACTCGATTGTCTGTGAATTTAATTTCAATAACCCCGCCAGCGCCATATTCTGAGACAGCGATAATATTGCCAATTTTTTTTGAATTCGCATCAACAACATCAAGTCCAATTAAGTCAGAATAATAGAATTCATCTTCTGAGGTCGGTTCAAAATCAGCGCGATCGGCGAAAATCTCTAGATTGCGTGCAAGCTCGGAGGCATTGCGATCATTGATTCCATAAATTTTCGCAATCACTATTGGATCTCCACTACTCGTGCCAATCACCGTTTTATTTTTATTACTAATTTTAAGTTTGATCTCATTTCCCTCGGCATCGGTGAGAGAATATTTTTCGAGATTAAGATGATTTTCACAGAAGGCGATCACCTTAACCTCACCCCTGATTCCAAAGGGTGAAGAGACTTTGGCAATTAAAATTTTTTTACTCATCTTTCACCTCTAAATGTAACATTTCTTCAAAACTTGGACGACGACGAATCACCTTAAAACTATTTCCATCCACCAAAACTTCTGGGATAAGCGGGCGACAGTTATACTCGTTAGACATTGATGAGCCGTAAGCGCCAGCGCTAATAAAAGCTATTAAGTCATCCGATCTTGGATCAATTAATTCGCGATTTTGTGCGAGCACATCTGTTGTTTCGCAAATCGGACCAGCCAAATCGTAACTAGATTTCGTGCCAGATTTTTTAATCACTGGAAGAACTTCGTGGTAAGAACCGTAAAGCCCCGGACGCATTAAATCATTCATTGCCGCATCAATAATCGCAAAATTTTTTACCGAAGTTTCTTTGAGGAAAATAATTTTACTTACCAGAATTCCCGCACTGCCAACTAGCGCCCTGCCTGGCGCAATAGTGATTTTAACTTTTAAGTCTGCGGTGATTTCTTTGATCAGATCTACGTAATCTTGGATCAAAAGTGTGTTCTCGTTTTTGTAGAGAATTCCGATGCCGCCGCCGAAATCGAGAGCAGAAATTTTGTGACCATTTTTGCGCAGCGTTAAACACAGTTCGCGTAATTTTTTAAAAGCGGCAGTGAATGGTTCAATTGTGGTAATCTGCGAACCGATATGCATTGCCACGCCATGAATTTCAAGGCCTGGTAGCTTTGCTGCTTTCGCATAAACTTCTTCTGCTAACTCAATATCCACACCAAATTTGTCACCCTTTCTGCCCGTAGAAATTTTATCATGAGTTCCGGCATCAACATTGGGATTAACACGTAGAGAAAATTTTGCCTTCTTTCTCAGGCTTACAGCCACCTCGCTTAACAAAAACATTTCCGGCACAGACTCAACCGAAAATTCTTCAACGCCATTTTTCAAAGCGTAAGAAATTTCTTCACGCGTTTTGCCAACTCCGGCGAAAACAATTTTTTTCGGATTAACTCCGGCTGTGATCGCACGAAAAACCTCCCCAGCTGAAACCGCATCAATTCCAGATCCAAGCTCGGCTAAAATCTTTACGAGATGGATATTAAAATTGGCCTTGATCGCGTAGCAAATTTTATAACCAAAATTTCCCTCTTGGGAAACTCCTGCATGCATGAATGCATCAGAAAAATTCCGAAAATTTTCTACTAAATTTTTGCGTGAGTAGCAATAAAATGGAGTGCCAACAGCCTTAGCAATATCTGCAATGTCAACATCTTCGACAAAAAGAGAATCTTGTTTTTTTTGATTTTTGTAACTCAGAAATTTCATTTCAATTTGTCTAAAAATTTATCCAAAATGGCATTGACGAAGGTAACTTTTTTATGATCAAAAAAACTTGCTGCAATGCCGACATATTCATCAACCACAACCTTCGGCGGAATATCTTTCAACATTTGCAATTCAAAAACTGCAAGACGCAAAATCTGCAATATTACTTTGTCGACCGAGCCCAAACTCCAACCCTTTTGCAAAAAAGCTGAAAGTTCTTGATCAATTTCCACAAACATCTGCGGCGCAGCAATCAACTTATCCAAAAAGATTGCATCGATTTCATCTTGGTAAGAAGAAATTTCGTCGTCAGAATTTAAAATGTAATTTTCGATTAAATCTTTTTTAATCTCTTCGTAAGATTTTTTTTCTAAGTGGTAATCATACTGATAAAAAACTTGCACCGCGATTAAGCGCGACAAAGTTCGTTTGCGATTTTTGTTTTTCTGTTTTGTCATGTTTTAAAATCAAATTTTTCTCAAATGAAGCATCAAATTTTTGCGCTCTTTTTTCTAATTCTTTCGGCCTGCAGCGCAACAACAGAAAAATATTTCGCAGGTAATTCAATTCCGCCAACCCTGATTGAGCAACCTTTCGCAAATAATAGCAAAGAACAACAAGACGAGATTCAGCAAATCATTAAGCTACAGAAAAACTTCAGTCTCAACGAGTTGGAATTGGCTTCACGCGAAAAATATCTGCGCCCAGAAATTTTTGTTTTATACGCCGATCGTTCATTAACTAGAGAGTCTTATCCGCATCTTTATCAATTATTAGATCGCACCTCTGCGACAACAAAAGCGATAAACGATAACTTCAAAGAATACTGGAATGTTACCCGTCCCTACATCGACAAAAAAATCAATATACTGATAACGCCAAGCCAAGGCCCATCTTACCCAAGTGGACATGCAAGCAATGGTTCAGTTAGCGCACAAATCATCGGACTACTTATTCCGCAAAAATCTTCTGACCTGCAAAAACTCGCTAAAAAAATTGCTCAAAGAAGAGTGTTAGTTGGCATGCATTACCCGCACGACATTATCGCCGGAGAACACCTTTCGCGAATTGTTCTTGGTGGCCTGCTGCAAAATAAAGAATTCCAAAAAGATTTCGAAAAAGCGCGCAGCGAATTGGAAAAAAATCCACCAAAAAATTTAGCAGTTAAAGATGAGTCAACTGTTCAAAATACTAATGCAGTGTTGCAGTAGTAGGTGCCAACTATAACTCATTTTTATTAAGCCCGAGCAACTTAGATGGGGCAAAATTTTATTTATTCTCCGATTAAATAATTCTCTTCAAACGCTTCAGCTTTGACTTTAACGATCTCTCCAGATTTTCCGTGCGAGATTTTTACGTCGAGAAAATTTTCTGATTTTCCAAATCCATCTTTTTCCAAAATCACACTTAAATTTTTGCCAATTTGCTTGGCTAAAAATTTCTGTAATTCGCGCGCTCCGGTCTCGCGCAAAATTTTTCCACGCTCTTTGATTATTTTTCCGTTAACCTGTGGCATCTTGGCAGCTGGGGTTCCGTCACGTTTTGAATAAGGAAAAATGTGAGTAAAAATAATTCCAGCTTCTTCAATTAAGTGCACAGAATTTTGAAACATCTCGTCGGTTTCAGTTGGAAAACCGGCAATGATGTCAGCGCCAAAAGTAATTTCTGGCCTGATTTGGCGGGCCTTCGCACAAAAATCTAAAACTTGTTGGCGATTGTGACGACGTTTCATTCTCTTCAAAATCACATCGTCTCCCGACTGAACACTGAGATGCAAATAAGGCATAAAACGCGGCTCATCGCGCAAAATTTCAAAAAATTCCCCAGTATTTTTATCGTCAATTTCAGCGACGTCGATTGAAGAAAGTCGCAAACGTGGAAGCTCGGGAACCAGCTTGAGCAAACGCTTAATCATGCTAGATAAAGTAATCGGCACTGCTAAATCTTCGCCGTAACCAGAAATATCTACGCCGGTAAAAACTACTTCCTGGTGACCTGCGGCGACCATTTTTTTTACCTGCGAAACTATTTCACCAAAGGCCACCGAGCGGCTATTTCCGCGGCCAAAAGGTATTACGCAAAAAGTGCAGCGGTGATTACAGCCATTCTGAATTTCAAGGAAAGCGCGGGTTCTATTTTCAAAATAAGAGACAAGTTGCGGAGCTGTGTCGCGCACCGACATGATGTCGTTGACCTTGATTTTAGAGGTCTCGTTGGGGGTTAGAAAAATTTGTGCAGATTTTTTTGCGGCGAAGAAAATTTGATCTTTGTGGGCGGTATCGGAATCGTGACTTCGTTCTTGGTTTCGACTGCGCTCAACGGGCAGAATCGCGCTGGAGAAATTATAGCTTTCTGGATTCGACTTTTCTGCGTTGCCTAAAACCAAATCCACTTCCGCCATTTTCGCGTATTTTTCTGGATCGATTTGTGCGGCACAACCAGTCACAACAATTCTAACATCAGGATTGTCGCGCTTAGCACGACGCACAGCAGAACGAAGCTCGCGCTCAGCTTCTGCGGTTACTGCGCAAGAATTAAAAACTAAAAGATTTTTCTGATCGGTTTTTTTTAGAGCTTCTTTGATTGCTTCAGATTCGTAAGAATTTAAGCGACAACCGAAAGTAATAATTTTGTTATCCGCGTCTTCTTTGATCATCTCTTAATAGCACGTGATTAACAACTTTCTCAACACCGTAAATCTTAGAAACAATTGTCAGCACTCGTTTCATTTCAAAATCATTAATCGCTACGCCAAGCAAATAAACCGTACTGCCGACTGTGGTAATTTTATAATTTGGCCAGATCACATCACGCGTCATTAGAAGCTTTGTCTCTACTTCAGCACTGATTAAGTAATCACGAAAAGCGGAGGAAAAATCTTTAAAAACCATTCCCTCTTCATGCAGTTGAATCTCGTCGATTACTTCTTTCACGCCCATTGCCATCCAAGAAATATCTTGTGCACTCTTAGCTTTTTGCGGATCGCGAACGATGCCAGTAAGCAAAACCCTACCTTCATTAACAGTAAAATTTACCGAGTTTCCCGGCATTTTTAAACCATGACTAATGAAGTCTGCACTAAGCGTCAAAGCAATCATGACGTCGCTGCGTGTAGCTTGCATGGTTTTCTCGCGCGATGCTAAAACTCCACCTCCAATTGAACCAATAACTACGGTTTCAACACAAGATGTAAGCAATGCCAAAAGAAGAATGTAGCGAATTTTGAAGATTTTCATATTGAACGAGAGCTTGAAAATAAAGGCTAGAAAGCCGATTGAAACTATTTATGACTTCGCCATTTGCAAATTATTTTCCTCGTCCCTACGTTGCGCGACCCTTTCGTTAGGGAAATAAGTATGCGGGCGTAGCTCAGTGGTAGAGTGTCACCTTGCCAAGGTGAATGTCGAGGGTTCGAATCCCTTCGCCCGCTCCAATACTTATCAAGAATTTACTTTGGTTGATTTGCCTAATATTTAGCAAACATCCCCCTCGCCTTCTTCACATCGCTAGTCTTAGTCAGCGCTAACATCGCTAGAATTCTTGCCTTTTGTGGACTCAAATTATCCGCAGTTATAAAGCCCAGGCTATCGTCTTCGATCTCAACATTAGGCTCAACTAAACCAGAACCAAGATGCGAGCTGCGCACAATTAAAACTCCTTTCTTCGCCGCTGCCGCAAGTTTTTCTACTCCGAGTTTACTGATATTTCCATCACCAACTCCCGCTAAAATTATTCCCTTCGCTCCTGATTCAACTAAGTAATCAATCACACTAACATCAACACCGGCGTGAGCGTAAATGATTTCAACCTTCGGCAAAGATTCTGTTTTTTTAACATCAAAAACCGTCTGACTAGTGTGAGCACGAAGTGGGCTGTAGTAAAATTTTACTGCGCCATAAAGCACCGTTCCAATCATGCCAGAATTGAGCGCTTTGAATGACGAAACATTTGTTGTGTTGGTTTTTGCCACGTCGCGTGCGGCAAAAATTTCGTCGTTAAACATTACCAAAACACCCTTGTCGTAAGCATCTTTTGAAGCGGCAAGAGCAACTGCATTATAAAGATTTAGCGCACCATCGGAACTAAGTGAAGTCGAAGGACGCATTGCGCCAACTAGCACCACCGGCTTTTTACTCTTCACAACAAGATTCAAAAAATATGCTGTTTCTTCGAGAGTGTCAGTGCCATGAGTAATGACCAAACCTTGCACCGAGCTCTGCGCAAGAAGCTCATTTACTCTTTTTGCAATCTTTAACCAGACCTCATTATTCATGTCTTGGCTCGCAATTTGCATAGCTTGCTCAACTTGAATATCGGCGAGTTTATTGAGCCCTGGAATGTTTTTTATAACTTGATCAATGCCAACTTTTCCCGGTGCATATTTTGAACCAACAGAGGAATCACCAGCTCCGGCAATAGTTCCGCCAGTGGCAAGAATCACCACATTTTTTGCTTGTGCCGAACAAGACAAAAACACAAAAAGAGAAATTATTTTTAAAAGTTTCATAAAATTAGTTAGTTGGTTGGTTTGCCAAAATATCGCGGTAAAATTCTTCGCCGATTTTAATTTCTTCACGACCATTTTTTACGCGCCAGGCGTTTGAATCGCGAAGGGAAAAAATACAACCGCAATATTCCTGTTTGTAAAATTCTTCGCGCTTAGCGATTTCATACATGCGCGCACCTCCACCTTCTTTGCGCCAGTTGTAAGTCCAATAAGAAATGCCTTCGTAATTTTTTGCCGCGCGAATTCCGCATTCGTTAATTTGATTCATATCTTTCCAGCGCGAAATTCCGAGCGACGAACTAATTGTCGTAAAGCCATTTTCAAAAGCATAAAGCGCGGTGCGCTCGAAGCGCATGTCGAAACATTTTGTGCAGCGCTCTCCTTTTTCTGGCGCCCATTCTAAGCCCTTGGCGCGCTTGAACCAATTTTGCACATCGTAATCCGCATCAATAAATGGCATTCCAAGTTTTTCAGCGAAACGAATGTTCTCTTCTTTACGAATTTCATATTCCTTTTTTGGATGAATATTCGGATTGTAGAAAAAAATCGTAACCTCAATTCCCGATTCTTTCATTCGCTCCATCAAATCTCCTGCGCAAGGTGCGCAGCAGCTGTGAAGTAAAACGCGATTATCTGTAGCGCTAGTTGGAAGAGTAAGTTTGTGAATCATATGCCTGAATTGCCTGAAGTAGAAACGATCCGTCGCGGATTAGAAAATATTGTCGGAAAGAAAATCACGAAAATTTTTCGCTCCGAAAAGAAACTAAGATTAGAAACTAGCCTTGATTTTCAAGCCTTAAAAGGTGCAAAGATTTCAGAAATTTTTCGCCGCGCACGTTACTTAATTATTAATCTGAGCAATGATTTAAGCCTGATTATTCATCTGGGAATGAGCGGAAGAATTACTATCGAGCAAGAATTTTCTAAGTTAAAACACGATCACTTCGCCCATGAATTTACTGACGGAACTTGGTTAGTTTTTAACGATCCACGTCGTTTTGGATTTGTTGATTTGGTAAAAACTAAAGATCTCTTAAAACATAAAATGCTTGTAAAGCTAGGCCCAGAACCACTCGAGAAAGAATTTAATTTTACCGACTTCGCCAAAAAATTACGCAGCAAAAAAACCAACATTAAAACTACGATCATGGACAACCACGTGGTTGTAGGTGTGGGCAATATTTACGCCAATGAATCTCTCTTCGATTCTGGAATTTCTCCGCTACGCAATTCTGATTCTCTCGCAAAAAACGAAATCGAAAAACTAATCTCCTCAATAAAAAAAATAATCAAAGCAGCCATTAAGGCCGGGGGCTCGTCAATTTCTGATTACATTGACTCACACGGCAATTCCGGAAAATTTCAGGACGGATTTAAAGTTTACGGACGCGCCAGGGGAAAATGTTTGCAATGTAAAAACCTGATCCAAAGAATCGTGCAAAGCGGCCGCTCCAGCTTTTTCTGCAACCAATGTCAAAAGTGATAATGAAAAAAATTCTTCTTCTTGTTCCATTTTTTTTACTTTTTTCCTGCGCTGATTTGCAAAAACTAGAGAAGAAATTTCAGCAACTAACCAACAAACCGGTTGAAGGGCCTAAGGCCTCTGAAGACTTCGTGCAAGGCAGTGAAGACATTCCTCTTTTAGTTGGAATGGAAAAAATTTACGACGGCGCTTTAGGATTTGATTCAGCTTCTGGCAGCATCATTACATCTAGTTACTCGACAAATCTTGAGCCAAAACAAGTTAAATTATTTTACTTAAAAACCTTGCCAGAAATGGGCTGGGGAATCACTAAAAATGCTGAGAATTCAGCTAAATTCAAACGTGAAAAAGAAGATTTAGAAATCGAATTTGCCAAAGAAGACAAGATTCAAGTTGTGCGATTTTTTATCTCTTCGCTGACTCAGTAAAAAAATGTAAGGCAAGCTGTAAGCCGGATCCTGTGCCCGTTGCCGGGTGGTGATCATTCATCTAGGCCTAGCGTTGCCACTAGGCTCAAGCAGTCTACCCGAATAGCAGTGCGAGAGCGCACTTGAGCATTAAAGCCCAGCCATTCCTATTTGACTTTGCTCCAGATAGGGTTTTTCCAAATGTGTGTTACCACACAAGCGCGTGAGCTCTTACCTCGCGTTTTCATCCTTACTGGTCTTGCGACTTAGCGGTATATTCTCTGTGACACTTTCCCTCAACTGTTCTATTTTATTCGAACCGACGTGGCCAGCCGTTAGCTGGTATCATTCTCTCGTGGAGTCCGGACTTTCCTCTGATTTTCAAATCTGTTTCCAAATTAAAACCAGCGATCACCCGCTTGCCTTACAAGATCGCGACCGTAAGTTGCGCCGCCTTTAAAGACAACCTTCCCTGTCATCCCCGCGAAGGCGTGGATTCAGTGCTCACTTCCAATAAACTCAGATCGTTTAATTTTCTGGATTCCCGCCTTCGCGGGAATGACAACTGACTTAAAAATGAAAACCGTCTTCTCTGGAATCCAGCCAACCGGCAATCTTCATCTCGGAAATTATCTTGGCGCAATCCGCAACTGGATTGA